>JAITWN010000129.1 GCA_031285245.1 Chromatiales bacterium
CTCTGCTCAAATCTTCAAAATCACGCCCTCAAGAACAAAGCCTTACTATCCGACCCCGAAGGCGGGTGCGGGTGCGGTTCCGGGTTCCTCAGTTGGTTCTTTTTTTCGCCAGCGTATTCTACCGAATCACCTTTACAACTCCTCCAAACACTCTGATGCTTAAACAAATACCTTCCGCTCAGAAATTGGCACGCCTGAACCGTCGACAGCGCAAAAAACTGCGCGTGGGCGAGTTTCAGGAACTAGCATTCGAAGTCACCATCCGTTTTCACCAACCCATGGAAGACCCACAGCTCGATGCCTTCATGGACAGCTTCATTGACCTGATGGAATCGCGCCGCCTCGCCGTAGGCGGAGGTGGTAGCCGGATGGGAACAAAATGGTTTGTATCCACCTGGGACAGAGGCTCGACCACCGAAGAGGACAGACAAACTGTGCTCGACTGGCGGCTGCGGCATCCCGAAGTAGCTGACGCGCAGGCCGGCGCATTCGTCGATGGCTGGTATGGCTTGAAAAACACCCTATGAGCCGCAGCCTCCGCAAGACACCGATTTTTGGTCACACCACCGCCCGCTCAGAGGCTGATGACAAACGGTTGTGGCACAAACGCTGGCGCTCACACCAACGCGATCAGTTGGCCACCGCCAAGCCAGAGAGCGAGATCGTACCGATTCATCGCCGTATTGAGCACTTGGGTAATGGTCAAAGATGGAAAGCACTGGTTTGGCCCACGCCAGCAGCAAGAGATGGCTGAACGCCTCGCTGCCGAGCGCAGCAAACTGAAAACCAGAGCGCAAAGCCTTGCAGGCGAGAATCCTGGCTAAATGGCGAGGGAAATAGCACGGTCGGTGAGATATCCCGGCCACAGATCCAATCCGTGCTTGGCCTCAAGAGCAACGCAGGCCGCAAACTAACTGCCGTCGAAGTAAAAAGTGCCCCCCCCCACAAGCGCACGCCGGCACAACGTCGGTAGACGAAATCACGGCCAAGTTCAATCACTCCTCACCTCAAATAAACCGCCTCAAACCGCGCAAGCGGTGCCATGCGCGCTCCATTCAGCGTGAGCTGATTTCCCGTCAAAGAACAGTTGTCCACGTTCATGAGCATTTCATGAACCTCCCGCTCAAGTGGTTACCTGGAATGCAAACATCCTAGACCAACTCATGGCGTGCAATGTCAGCGCTTCGCGCCGCTTCGGATGCTTACAGCGCGGGATAACACTTCTGCGCCGCTCCGATCGGCGCGATGCGAATGACGCCACGCTCATCCAGCGTAGCTTCCACTTCGTAGTCGATATAGCTGGGAGCGCTGCGTATAGAAGCTTTTTGCGCGGGATAAGATTTTTCTTGCGCCTCATAAGCAGCGCTGCAACTCGGCGGCGCGGCTTGCGCAAGGCCGGTGAGACGCTGGATGGTTTTCCAGCACGCGCTTTCATCTATGCGTAGCGAGCACGACGCAAGATAGGATCTGCGATATCGCAACACCAATGGGTTTTCATACCAAGGCCGCGCCTCGGGATCGCGCGCGGGCGTGGTCAATTCGACGGCATGCAGCACGCCAGAATCCATCAGTAATCTATCGCCGAGACGGGTGTAGATGGCGAAAGGCGTTCCATTGCCGTCAAGGTCATCGCCTGTGAAAAAAACGTAATTCTCTTTTACGCCGAGAAAATAGCCACCCCAGTTTTCTATCTGCTTTTCGTACTCGCCAGCAGCGAGCTCGCAGGTGGGATCACGTTTTTGTAGCGTGGTGAAAGCAAGCAACGATGCACCCTTGTCATCATCGTAGCTCGCTTCTTTGATCATCAGCTGCGGGTAATAGAAACAGTTGAGCACTCCTTTGCCGTGCGCCTGCGGATCAGCCGCAATCTTTACGCTTTCATGGCGCAAAGGCTGGTCGAACAATTTATTGGCTAATCTGTCTTGCGCGCCGCGTTCTTGCGCTTCGGCTGCGATGCAAGCCATGCCGCCGCCAATCAGTATTGGTATTGGCATCAGGCGCGCAGCACGCTTGAAAAATATGCTTGTCATCCGACGACGAAGCCCGTGACGAATCCGACGACCGCTCCGAGAGGACCGAGAATAAACATGCTGGTCATGCCCGCTTCAACCGAGCGAAGCGTGATTATTGGAAGAAAACCACATCATCAGCCAATAGCCGACGAAGGCGAAAATCACAAAGCCTGCGATAGCACACAACAAACCGATGCCGAAGGACTTCATTGCTCGTAGAAGTAGCTACAGCCGATCGCAAGCGTAGCGATCAAAAGCAAAAACCAGCGTTTCACCTTACCAGCATCCCTGATGCGCCACCACCACCCGAGCGACCGCCGCCCAAGCTGGATCTGGATGAACTCGACGAGGAAGAACGCGCATTGGCTGCCTGCTCGTGCAGCCAGTCGAGATAGGCGGTCATCGACGTGTAACGGTTCACCGACACGCGGCAGCACAGCCAACCAATAAGCATCAGCAAGCCAACCATGCCCCACAGCGCACCCGCCCAACCCAGCCAACCCGCCACGAAGACGAAAGCACCGGGATTCACCATCAGGAAAAAAACGAGGAATCCGCTTTTGACGAACCAGTGTTTCAGCGAAAACCGCCCGAAATTCAGACTGGCGTCCTTGCTCACCCGATAAGCCGGGTCTTCGCGTTCCAACCGCTGCGCTTTGGATAGTTGAACGGCGTGGATCGCCATCGGCAGCATCCAGAGCAGCCCAGCATACACCGCCCAGGCGATCAGCCCACTGCGCAGCGATTCCATATCAGGTGAAAACGGCTGCACATCTGCAGCGTCGCTCTGTACATCCGGCAAAACCTCTTGCCTGAGCCACGCACTACCCGATTTTGCATCTGTCACGTAGAAGAAAGAGCGGATAATGCCGGACTTGATCTCGCCGCGGCGCATATGAGGCGCGAGCACCGAAGTGAGCGCCTGGCTGGCGATCAAATCAGACAGCTCACCTTCAAGGCCATAGCCGACCTCAAAGCGTGATTTGTGCTCTTGCATTGCCAGCACCAGCAACAGACCATTATCCACACCTTGCTGACCGAGCGCCCAGGCACTAAAAGTGCGCTCAGCCAAAGACTCAATGGCCTCGCCCTGCAAGCTGTCAACGATGTAGACCGCGCCCAAGATATCCGCCTGATCGCGCACTTCCTGCAGCGCAGCATTGATTTCGCCAATTTCCGCCGGGCTGAGCGCAACGGCGGTATCGACCACATTGGGCGTGAACGCCGGAATCGGCTCAAGCGTGGAGTGCGCGGGTGCGACGGCAACCCGTAGCGCAATCAGCAGCACCAGGCTGATCGCGCTGAATAGATACGGAAACTTACGCGTCATGAAATGAAATTACCGGATAAAGCCTGAAGCGCGTCCGATCAGTTCTCCGGCATTGGCACCACACGCAGCGGCGTGGCATAAGGCTCAATGCGCAGACTGTCATGACCGATGAGGCTGATGCGCTTTAGCGGCGCCTGTTCCAGTTCACCATCGGCTGCCTTGCGCACAGCATACTGCCACACCGTCAGCTCGCCGCTACCCGTGAGCGCCCGGCCGATGTGCGTCACATCACCGCCACCGAGGTTCGCGACATCGCTCTCAGACAAGGCGATGACAATCTCATCTTTCACGGTGATGACTTTGAACAAAGCCGTCTTTTCCTGGGCGAAACCGGTAGCGCTAGCGAGCATGAAAGATCCTGCGAGAAAAAAGTGGGCAAGCCCGCGGACATGATGGGTGAAACGCATTGCAGCATAGTCCTTAATGGATGAGTTTGTACGACAATGGCACTTAATTTTACCAATAAACAGACTCGCCCATCCTGCCCAAACACGAAGATAGCACTTACTGATTACGAACTGAGGCGAAAAACAATAATGAATCCTACTCACGTACCTTGCCGCGAAAGACGTAATAGGAAAAAACCGAATACGCGAGGATCATCGGCAGCACAATGAGGGCACCGATCAACACGAAACGCAGTGAAGAAGGATGCGCCGCTGCCTGCCAGATGGTCAGGCGAGCAACCACGATATAAGGAAAAAGACTGTAACCCAGGCCAAGAAAAGCGATGACATAGATCGACACCGCGCCAAAAAACGGCATCCACTCATGCTTGGATAAATTTGCGCACGAACTCCCTGCCAGACGATGTTCCAAACGCCGCGTGGCATGCCACACCCAGCTCCAGACAGCGATCAGCGCTAGCGGCAGTAGCAGCAGCAACATCGGTAATTGCAGCCATTTTTCGCGGATGGTGCTGTTCTCAAGCGCCGTTCCTACGATCACGAGCAGCAGTCCGAGTGCTACGCCGATCTGCCCCCAGCGCGTCCAGCGCGTCGCACTGTGTTGCAGGGTGCCTTCGGTGCGCGCGATCAACCACGCGCCGCCGAGCATAACGTAACCTCCGGCGACGCCGAGCGCGACCACCGCCGCGAACAGATAATCCCCCACCCCATGCGCGAAGCCAACGACATACAAACCGAGCATCAACCCTTGCGCGAGCGCCGCGATGATCGAGCCGCAGCCAAATAGCCAATTCCACAGCTCACGATGCCAGCCCTGCGCTTTGACGCGAAACTCAAACGCCACGCCGCGCAGAATGAGTCCGATCAACATCACCAGCACCGGCAAATAAAGCGCCGTCAGCACCATGCCATGGGCCACCGGAAACGCTACCAGCAGCAAACCGATGCCAAGCACTAGCCAGGTTTCATTCGCATCCCAGAACGGCCCGATCGAAGACACCATGATGTTCTGCTCGCACGGCGTCGCCGCTGGCAGCAATATGCCAACGCCAAGATCGTAACCATCGAGCACCACATAGGCGAGGATGGCAAAACCCATCAAGCCAGTGAATATCAGTGGCAAATCAAGCGCGCTCATGACGCACTCGCCTGCGATAAAGCTTTATCTTTATGCAGCTCACTCGATGCATGCAGACCGCTGCGCGCAAGATGCGTGATAACCACGATATAAGATAGCAGCAATATGCCGTAAACGATGAGATAAGCCGTGAGACTCGCACCAAGACGCGCAGGACTGATCGGCCCCACCGCATCCTTAGTGCGCAGCATTCCATACACCAACCAAGGCTGACGCCCGATTTCAGTCACCATCCAACCGGCAACAACCGCGGCCCAGCCCGAGAAGGCAAAAAGCGCGAATATGCGCAGCATGACGCGCGATGGCTGGCGCCCATGACGCGTGCGCAGCACGCCCCACAATGCGAGCGCAATCATCAATACACCGAGGCCCACCATGACGCGAAACGCATAAAACACCGGCGCCACCGGTGGAATATCGGGCGCGAACTCTTTTAGCCCTTTGACTTCACCGTCGAAGCGATGCCTGAGGATGAGACTAGAAAATCCCGGTAGCGCAATGACGTGCTCATTACGCTGCTCGGCTTGATTCACCGTCGCAAACAGCACCAGCGGCGCTTGCGCGCGCGTTTCCCACAGCGCTTCCATGGCCGCGACTTTGGCCGGCTGATGCTCCAGCGTACTCAGCCCATGTAGATCGCCCACCAGCGCCTGAGCCGGTGCAAGCACAGCAGCCATCACCGCGCCAGTGCGCCAACTGATATAAGCCGCTTTATCACTCGGCGCGCGCAGCAGACGCAGCGCCGACAAGCCCGCGACCACGAAAGCCGCCGTCACCCCCGAAGCTATCAGCATATGCACCAAGCGCAGCGGAAAAGACGGATTGAAGATCACCTGCAACCAACTCGCGCTGATCAACTCATGACCGTCGTGCGTATAACCGACCGGCGTCTGCATCCAGGAGTTGAGCGCGAGAATCCAGAACGCAGAAACAGTAGTGCCGATCGCCACTAGCAGCGTCGCACCGACATGCACCCATCCCGGCACGCGATTAAATCCATACAGCATCACGCCGAGAAACGCCGCTTCCAAAAAGAACGCCGTCAACACCTCAAAAGCCAGCAGCGGACCGGCGATATTGCCGACGGTATTCATATAGCCCGGCCAATTGGTGCCGAACTGAAAAGACATGACAATGCCGCTCACCACGCCAACCGCAAAAGTAAGCGCGAATACGCGCGTCCATAAATTGAAAGCACTGCGCCAGCGCGCCTTACCAGTGCGCGCATACTGAATGCGCAAATACACCAGAATCCACGACAGCGCGAGCGAGATGCTCACAAAAAGAATATGAAACGCGATATTCAGCCCGAACTGCGCGCGAGCGAGCCACAACGCGTCAGTATTCTCCATAAATCGCATCTCCTAAAAATTAAACAAGCGCCACTCGCTCGCTCAACGACACTCCCATTGTCACGGGACGAGATTCACTACGACACGCAAGAAATCTCAGCGTTCATCTTTCTCACGAAAGAGCCGCAAGCCGTCGTCGCTGCGACGTTCGCTTGCGAGCATGAAATATTGCGCGATAATGGACGCGCTCTTGGCGAATGTACTCACGCAAATCGCGCCGATTTCATGCAGACGACGGCGCGAGAGCTGCACGACATTTCAGGAGGAATGAGCAATGAGAGTCGACAACATCATGGAAAGAGAGGTCATCACTTGCAGCCCGGACGACACGCTCGAAGCCGCCGCGCTACTGATGTGGAATCACGCCTGCGGATCGATCCCGGTCGTAAGCGGTGATGGCCAACCGATCGGTATGGTCACCGATCGCGACATCGCCATGGCAAGCGTGCTGCAACACAAACCGCTATGGCAGATCAAAGCCGGCGAAATAGCCAACGGCAAGCCGCTCGTATGCTGCGAAAAAGGAATATCCGCTGAAGAAGCGGTGAAACAAATGGGCGAACATGGCGTGCGACGCCTACTCGTAGTCGACCGCGAAGGCTGCATCCAGGGCCTGTTTTCACTGGACGATGCGATCTACTACGCTGAAAACCGCAAAGGCCACAAAGGCCCAAGCGAAGGCCTCAGCTACGAAGGAGTGATGTCAGCGCTGAAAGACGTCTGCTTGCAGCAGCGGCATCGGTGATTGTCATTGCCCCCTCCCTCCCCGCCCCCTCTCCCACACAAGTGGGAGAGGACTAAGGTTGCTGCCTCATCTAGCTGCCGCTCATTTCTTGGCGCGATTCAGCATCATAGGTTGGGCTGAGCTCGCGAAGCCCAACGTCCTACGCTCATCGATCGAACTTGGCGTGTTGGGCTTCACTGCGTTTCAGCCCAACCAATGACACTACAATTCCAGCTTATTCAAACATGCCCCGCACAGCACTCACCCAGGCGGCCAGCTCATCTGGCGTCCACCGAGCACATGCAGATGGATGTGGTACACGGCTTGGCCACCGTCGCTTTTGCAATTCATCACGGTGCGATAGCCGCGTGTGAGGCCTTGCGTAGCAGCTATTTGCTGCGCTGCGCGCACCATGCGGCCAACGATGGCTTCGTCTGCGGGCGTCAGATCATCGAGGGTGGCGATATGCCGTTTGGGGATGATCAAGCAATGCACTGGCGCCTGCGGGTTGATGTCGCGAAAGGCGAGCAGCGCTTCGTCTTCGAACACGATATCTGGCTTGATTTCTCCTCGCGCCATTTTGCAGAACAGGCAATCGTTCATTGGTGGTCTCCGGCTTTTATTTGATTTGGCTCGGGGATCTATTCCCCTCTCCCCAACCCCTCTTCCACTTACTAACTACTCCCCTCTGCCACTTGTGGGGAGAGCGTAGATCATAGGTTGGGCTGAACGCAGTGAAGCCCAACGTTCCACGCTCACCGATCGAACCTGGCATGTTGGGCTTCACTGCGTTCAGCCCAACCTATGACTCGATTTCGCAGAGGCCTCACTTGCGGGCTGCTGCTTCATCCGCAGCACGTTTGAGCGCGCGCTCAGCAGTAGTGCTTGCTACACGTTCGCGCAGATATACCGGCAGCGCCGCCACCGCTGGCACTGCGAGTTCACGCGCGTAATCATGCGCGGCGAGTCGCGCGACGGCTCGGGCGCGTGGCCAGCGTGCGGCGTCGCTGCTGCGCAGGGCTTCGCCGGCAGCATTCGTCAGCGCTTCTGCATAGGCTGACAAGCCATCGCCTACGCCGTACCAGTTATCACCTTCTGGCACGCTCACCTCTTCCGGCGCGCATACGCGCTCTTCATCGCGCGCAACTACCAAACCATTCGTGCCAACTTCAAACGCGCCCCAATAGACTTCACCGATGCGCGCATCCATGGCAGTGAGGATGCGCTGTCCTGCACCATCATCCACTCCATCCTGCGCAAGCGCGGCAAGCGTTGATACCGGCACTACGGGCAGATCGGCGGCAAAGGCAACGCCTTGCGCAACGGCAGCAGCGATGCGAAGACCAGTGAATGCACCAGGACCACGCCCAAAGGCGAGTGCGTCGAGATCACGCGGCGTGATACCCGCTTCAGCGAGCAATGCATCTAGCATCGGCAGCAGCAGATCCGCGTGACGGCGCGGCGCGATTTCGTAACGCTCGCGTATTTCGCCGTCGATGAGCAGTGCCGCTGAGCAAGCGATCGTCGAGGTTTCGAGTGCGAGCAGTTTCATTTCAACACTTCCTCAGGAATCCGCCTGGAAAATTCATCAGAGATTTTTTCAGAAACATCATCCGTGCGCGCCTGCGCGCTGGCGCACTCATCCAGATGCTGGAAAAATCTGATGACATCATCGAGCTCACTCGTGCGCGGCATCGGCGGCAAATCGGCGAGGAAAATACGCCCATAAGAACGGCCGCGCAGTCGTGGATCGCACAACATCAACACGCCGCTGTCATCGGCATCGCGAATCAGCCGACCTGCGCCCTGCTTGAGCGCGATCACTGCCGCTGGCAATTGCTGGTCACGGAATGGATTGCCGCCATGCGCGCGGATCAGCGCCGCGCGCGCTTGCAGCACCGGATCATCGGGTGCGGCGAACGGCAGCTTATCGATGATCACGCAGGAAAGCGCCGATCCGCGCACGTCTACGCCTTCCCAAAAACTCGCGGTGCCGAGCAGCACGCCATTGCCCGCAGCGCGAAAACGTTCGAGTAATTCTTGATGCGGCAGGCTGCCCTGCACGAATAGCGGATATTCAAAGCCCTGCGTTTCCAGCAACCGCGCCGCTTCGCGTAAGCTGCTGTGACTGGTAAAAAGCAAAAACGCGCGCCCGCCACTCGCCGCAAGCACCGGCCGCGCTGCGCCGATCACTGCAGCGGTGTAGTCGCGCGCGCTAGGATCAGGCATGTCAGGTGGCAGATAGCACAGCGTATTGCGAGCATAATCAAACGGACTGCCCCAGCGCGCAGTGCTGGCATCTTCGATGCCGAGGCGTGCGGTGAAGTGAGAAAATTCTTCGCCGACCGCAAGCGTCGCCGAGGTGAAGATCCATGCACCGCTATAGCGATCGATCGCGGCGCGAAAAGTGGCGGAAAAATCCATCGGCGTCACGTACAGCGTGAACGAACGTGCGCTGCTTTCGAGCCACTTCACCTGCGCGCCACCGACCTTTTCCTCACTGTTCTCATCAACACGCTCAGCGAAGAGATCAAGGCGCGCGGCAAGCGTCTGCGCACGGCGCCAGCAATGTTGCAGCGCCGGATCGCGTTCGGCGCAATCTTCGAGCAAGCCGCGCAGTTCGCGTACTTCGGTTTGCAGACGCGATAGCGCCGCTGCCGGCGCACGCTCATCTTCCCACGCGGCCTGGCGCTGCGCATCGCCGAGCGTGCGGCGAAAACCATCGAGCGCGCGTTCAAGGCCGCGTGCTGAAACCTCGATCGCCGGCATGTCGCCACCCGCGCCGCGCTGCGCGCGCACCGCATCACGCGCGAGGTCAGTAAGCTGACGCCCACTCACCGCGATACCGAAAAATCGCGATGCAATCTCAGGCAGTTGATGCGCTTCATCGAGCACGAAAGCGTCCGCTGCGGGGAGCAATTCGCCAAAGCCTTCCTGACGCAGTAGAAAATCCGAAAACAGCAGATGATGATTGACTACCACCAGCTCGGCTTCCTGCGCCGCACGGCGCGCTTTGACAACGTGACATTCAGACCATGACGGGCATTCCTGGCCGAGGCAGTTATCCGCGGTCGATGTCACTTGCAGCCAGAAGCGATCACCCGCGGGTAGCGCGTGAAACTGCGCGATCTCGCCGCTCTCGGTGTGCTGTGCCCATTCACGCAGTCCATGCAGATGCACAATCGCCTCTGAAGTCGCAAGCTCAGGCGCGCGTTCGGCGAGTTCGAGCCGATGCAAGCAAAGATAATTGGCGCGCCCCTTGAGCAAAGCAACGCGCACCGGACTTGCAAGCGCGCGCGTCAGGCGCGGAATGTCACGATGAAAAAGCTGGTCCTGAAGTGCTTTGGTGCCGGTTGAAACCACGGTTTTCATGCCGGCAACAAGCGCAGGCACGAGATAAGCGTAGGTCTTGCCCGTGCCAGTACCCGCTTCCGCCACCAGCATGCCGCCGCGGCGCAGCACGCGGCCGATCGCGTCCGCCATTTCCTGCTGCTGCAAACGCGGCACGAATCCAGGCAGACGCTGCGCGAGCGGCCCGTGCTCACCGAGCAGTGCGCTGATGGATTCGTCCATAGAAGAAAGACTGGCTTGCGTCATCGACGCGCTTGATGAAACCGAAAGTAGCGCGGCAGCAAGACCACCATGAACGGCTGCGCCTTCAGCGCTCGCTGCCAATGCCGGCAATGGTGGCGCCATCAACGGCGATGGCGGCTTGATTGCTCCAAACGCCATCATCGACAGCACCCTCGCGTGCCCACACCAACTGCCCGAGCGCCTTGAACCGCCCCACCGACATCACGCCGCGCTTGGCGCGACGACTATCGACGGCGCGGTCGAGCTCTCCGGCAAGCGCATCGCGCGTGGCTTCGTAAATTGCGAACGCTTCAAAACGCTCATCGAGCAGCACCAGCATGATGCTGTCCCAGGTCTGATCGACCTTGAGCTGGCCGATGCGCTGGCCTGATTTACCGGTATCGAAGATGGCGCGCGCCTTGATCTGGATGCGCCGACCGACGCGCTCACCACTGCGACCAATGGCATCAAAGCCACTCTCGCCCGTGCACAGATCGAGATCGAGCAAACGCGCGGCATCGTAGCGACTGATCTCACCGCTCACACCGGCGAGCGGCCGACCTGTGGTATCGCGATAAGCGGCCGCCAGCCGGCGCGCTTCGCAGATCAATTTGTCGACAGAATAAACAGACATGGCCCGCGTAGCGGCTCCTGGTAATGAATGAACGAACGATGATGGCGGCGATTCTAGCATCAGGCCGCGCCGCCCGGGGCGATCGCGCTCCGAATCGACTGGCCGAGAGTACGATCCGGTGCAACCCGCAATTGCCGCCCACGCCGCTTCCGTCGGACAATGCTTGTGGATCGATCAGCCCACGCTGCCATAGCCGGTCGCGAGACCTCTGCGAAACCAAGCCAGCATCAGACCCTGAGGGTCGCTGGGGAAACGCACCAACAGGAGACGCTCATGCAGACCCAGCTTCCCGTGCTGATACGAGCACTGCACGACCCCGCGCGCTATCCCCACCCCACGCGCGGGGTCGAACTCATCGAAACCCATATTTCCTGGGTGCTGCTCACCGGCCCCTACGCCTACAAGATCAAAAAGCCTGTCGATCTCGGCTTTCTCGATTTCACCACGCTCGCGCTGCGCCGCCATTACTGTGAGGAAGAGCTGCGCCTCAACCGCCGTTTCGCCGCCGCGCTCTATCTCGATGTGGTGGCGATTACCGGCAACGCGAACGCGCCGTGCATCAGCAGCGCAAGCACTGAAGGTGAAGCGATCGAATACGCAGTGAAGATGATTCAGTTTGAGCCAGAGATGCGCTTTGATCGTTTACTCAGCGCCGGCAAGCTCAGCACTGCGCTGCTGGAACGTCTCGCTGAAATACTGGCTGCGCGTCATACCGAAGCAAGACGTGCCGAATCCGATGAGGGTTATGGCACCCCGGAAGCGATTGACGCTCCCGCACGTGCGAATTTCGCCCACATCACGCTGCCACCGTCATTCACTACGGAACGCCACATGCTCGCTGAACTTGCGCAGTGGTCGGAAACCACCCATACGCGTCTCACGCCGCGTTTTATGCAGCGTCTCGATGATGGTTTCGTGCGTGCCTGTCATGGCGATCTGCATCTCGCCAACATCACGCTCTATGGCGATGAGCCGACGCCCTTCGATTGTCTGGAATTCGATCCGGCGCTCAGCACTATCGATGTCATGAACGAGATCGCTTTTCTGCTCATGGATCTCGATCGGCACCATTGCTGCGACCTCGGTTTACGCTTCCTCAATGAATATCTGCATCACAGCGGCGATTACGAAGGGCTCGAAGTCCTGCGCTTCTATCAGGTCTATCGCGCCATGGTGCGCGCCAAGGTCGAGAGCATTCGCCTGAGCCAGATCAGCGCCGCCACTGACACTGAGAAATATGCTGGGGAAGATAAAGTGTGGAGCGACCTGCGCGGCTACATCCGCCTCGCGCATGCCTACACCCGCAAAGCACCGGTCGCACTCTTGGTCACGCACGGTCTGTCCGGATCGGGCAAAACCACGCTCAGCCGCGAGCTTCTCGCGCCTTGTGGCCTGGTGCGCGTGCGCTCCGATGTCGAGCGCAAACGTCTCGCTGGTTTTCGGCCTGAGGAACGCACCGGCTCTGCGACCGGTGGCGGTGTATATACCGCCAGCGCAAGCGCACGTACCTATCAACGGCTAGAGGATATCGCCAGCATGATCATCGCCGCCGGCTTTCCCGCGCTGGTCGATGCCACCTTCCTGCAACGCGCGCAGCGCGACAACTTCCGCGCGCTCGCCGCCAAGCTCGGCGTGCCGTTTTTGCTGCTGGATTTTCACGCGGAAGAAGCGCTGCTACGCGCGCGCTTGCAAGCGCGCAAAGCCGGCAGCGATGCCTCCGAAGCGGGTAACGCAGTGCTCGATCAGCAGCTACGCACGCAGGAAACGCTGGCGCCTGATGAACTCGCCAGAGCCTTGCATATCGACGCTGGCGCAGAGATAGATTACGCAGCACTTATCGCCACAATCCGCGCACGCATCGAGCGATAAGCGCACGTACCCTCTCCCACAAGTGAGGTCTTTGCGAAAATGGTGACCGGCGGTGGCCGTGACTCTTTTTCAGGACCCAAACAGATCTCGTAGGTTGGGCTGAGCTTGCTGCGAAACCCGAGTCCAACACCAAACTCTGAGGGTCGCTGTTGGCGTGGCGCATGATGGGACCATACGCCGCCAGGGAAGGCGGTGTTCGAGCGGCCAGGATGGCGAAGAGCGTGTCTCGTCATGCGCCATGCCGACAGCGACCTCTAGCTACTTCTGGCGCGCGTTGGGCTTCGCATGCTCAGCCCAATCTACGAGCTA
>JAITWN010000156.1 GCA_031285245.1 Chromatiales bacterium
CCAGCGCCGCGTGAGTAATCGCACCACCGGATCAGCGCCGGGATTGCCACTGCGCTGCGCCAGCACGCGCAGCGCGCTGAAAATCAGCAACACACCAAAAACATAAGACATCCAAGGCGCGATATTGATGAGCATGACGCCACCTGCAATCGCCGCACCGCGCAGCACGATAGTGCCGAGGAGTACCCAAGTCAGTAGACGCTGCTGCTGATCGAGCGGCACGTGGAAATGCGCAAAGATCATCGCAATCACAAAGACGTTATCGATGCTGAGCGATTTCTGGACGATATACGCCGTGAAAAATTGCAGGGAAGCGGTGCGACCATCGAGCGCATGCCCTAAGCCTGGTCCATCATCGAGATCAAGCCCGAGACTAAACCAGTGCTGCTCGTAAGCGAAGTAGATCGCGACATTGAAGGCGAGCGCGAGCACGATCCAGAACGAAGTCCACGCCAGCGCTTCCCACGTACCGGTCAGTTGCCGGCGACGCAGCAGGATGAGCTCCGGCAGCAGAATCAGCAGCCCCAGCGCAAGCACCCCGAAGGAAAGCCACAGACTCATGTCAGCAGCCTCTGCACCTCGCCCTCAGTGCATCGCTGCATGAGCAAAGTGAATGGTAGCCGCGCCGGCGACGATCAACACCAGTTGCTGGAGCGCGGCCCGGGGCTGCGCCCGCTTGTGCAGCCCCGGCATGAGATCGGCAACCGCGATATAGACAAAGCTCGCAGCCGCAACCGCCAAGACGTACGGAATGATGGGCTGCAGGTTCGCCAGCATGAAATACGCCAGCACACCACCGACCACCGTCGCCAGGCTGGACAGCATATTGAACAGGAACGCGCGTGAACGACTGAATCCGCTGGCGAGCAGCACAGCGAAATCGCCCACTTCCTGCGGTATTTCATGCGTAGCTACGGCAAGCGCAGTGACAACACCGAGATGGGTATCGCTGAGGAAGGCGGCAGCGATGACGATGCCGTCGATGAAGTTATGCAGACTGTCGCCGGCCAGAATCAAATATCCCGCCGGCCCTTCCTTGCAGCCATGCTCGTGATCGTGGCCTTCGTGCGCATGGTGATGGCGCCACAAGATGAGCTTTTCGAGCAGGAAAAACAGTAGCAAGCCACCGAGCACGGCATAGCCGATGGAATGAATGTCACGCGTGTAAGGATTGAGAATGGCATGTGGCAACACGGCGAGGAATGCCGCGCCCAGCATGGAACCGACGGCGAAACTCACCAGATGCGGTAACAAGCGCGTGCGCCAACGATCGGGTGCGAGCAGAAAAGTGCTGGCAGCGAGCACGCTCAGCACGCCGCCGAGCAGGCTAAAGAGGACGATCAGCGCAAGCGTTGACACAGGGATCAGCCGCCGCGCGCCGCGTTGTAACTGGAACTGACGCTGCGCAAACGCTCAGCGAGTGCATCATGCTTTTGCGCGCGGGCAAAATCAGCCGCCGTATCACCGTCGTGTTCACGCACCGTGGGATCAGCGCCGCTTGCGAGCAGCAGCTCGACCAGCGCCTCATGTCCTTGCTTGGCCGCGCGAATGAGCGCGCTCTGGCCGTTACTCGCGATGGCGTTGACGTCGGCACCCGCATTGATGAGCATGCGCGCGCTGTCGATATGGCCGAGATAGGAGGCGATCATGAGCGGCGTCTGACCATTGCGATTGTGCACGTTGACGCTCGCGCCATGCTCCAGCAACAGATTCACGATATCCGCGCGATCGGCCTGCGGCAGAATCAGCATGGCGGTATCACCAAAGCTGTCACGAGCGTTGACGTCAGCGCCCATCGCGATCAACTCGCGGGCGAGATCATCGTAGCCACCGGAGGTCGCCAGCATCAGCGGCGAGATCCCGAGTTCGCCGGCGAGATTGACGTTTGGCCCATGCTCGATCAGCACGCGCACGATATCGAGATGACCTTTGCGGATGGCAACGCCGAGCAAAGGATCGCCGGCGCGATTGCGTGCATCGACGCTTGCACCTTGCGCCAGCAGACTCTCGACCGCGGGGAGGTCGCCACGATCAACCGCGCCGACGATCTTGTCGGAGCAGGCGCTGAGCAAGGGCAAAAGCAGGATCGCGAATATAACGAGCGGCCACTTGGCAACAGCGCGCGGCAATCGGATGAGCGACACAATATCAGTGCGCATGAAATCAGTGGCCTCGGGCAAAGGGCCGTATTCTACACTGAATCACTGCCCCACCGGCATGCATGCTTCCCGCCAAATCATCGTCACCATGCGCCCAGTAACGCCATCACGGCGGTAAGAATAAAAACGCTCGGCATCAAGCAAGGTGCAGAGCCCACCGCCATAGACAGCGGTAACACCCGCGGCGCGCAGGCGCAGGCGCGCAAGACCATAGAGATCAGCCAGCCAATGGCCCTGCCCGCCAGGGGCAAACAAGGGCTGCGCCTCTGCGTTCACGTCCAGAAACCTTTCTCGCACTTCAGCGCCGACCTCAAAGGAACGCGGTCCGATCGCCGGTCCGAGCCAGGCCATGACGTCGCTGTTATTGGCATTGCCATCGAAACCCCCAGCGCTTGTCATGGCTTCCAGCGTGCGTTCGATCACGCCATCGACCAGCCCGCGCCAACCGGCGTGCACCGCGGCAACACGGCTGCCGTCGCGGCTGCACAGCAGCACTGGCAGACAGTCTGCGGTGAGAACTGCGCACACGAGGCCAGGCGTTGCGGCATAACAAGCGTCTGCTTCAACGCCCGGCTGCCAAGTTTCAGCGGCGACTGCCCGCACGCCATGCACTTGTCGCAGCCAGCACGGCTCGCTCGGCAATTCTGCCGCCTGGCGCAGCGCTGCGCGATTAGCCGCGACATCAGTCGCATCATCGCCGACGTGATCGCCAAGATTGAGTCCAGCGTAAACACCACGACTGACACCACCGCCACGCAGCGTGCTGAACGCATGCACCGATGCCGGCGCGGGCCACTGCGGCGCGAGCCATGACATACCTGGAAGCGCCTCTGAAACGCGATGCGACATGATTGAGCTGATGCAATGAGGGGAAGGCATTAAAAGATACAAGCAGTGGATGGCAACAGACAAGCCGCCTGCAATGCGCGTATTTCGCTTTGTACTTGGCGTACAGCCGCGCTATCTTTCACTCATGCCCCAGACCAAACTCGCAGACACCTCCGGCCCAACGCAGTATGCCGCCGTCGACCTCGGGTCCAACAGTTTTCACATGATCATCGCGCGCGTGCATGGGCGCGAGATCAATCTCATCGATCGACTGCGCGAACAAGTACGACTTGCTGAGGGGCTCAACAGCACTGGGCTCATCGACGAGCGCATACAGCACCGCGCATTCGAGTGCCTGCGCCGCTTCCGTCAGCGCCTTGCCGGCCTGCCCGCGGCCAATATCCGCATCGTCGGCACCAATGCGCTACGCAGTGCAGACAACGCCGCTGATTTTCTCGATCG
>JAITWN010000002.1 GCA_031285245.1 Chromatiales bacterium
CGAGGCTGATGCCATCGGCCAGGAACTGATGGCGCGGGCCGGTTTCGATCCGCGAGCGAGCGTGACCCTGTGGGAAAATATGGCCAAGGCAGGAGGGGCGGACACGCCGGAATTTCTTTCCACGCATCCTTCTCATGACGCGCGTATCAAGGATCTGCGCGCGGGCATGGATAAGGCGGTCGCGCTCCATGATCAGGCGCGGGCTGCGGGTGCAAAGCCGGGTTGTCGTGTACCTGGCTGAATAAAGGCCTTTGGAATGAATGCGGCGGGATTTGAATTTATCTGCTAGCAGATTGTTTCATAAAATTAAAATCTGCCTCTTCTGAGAATCCGCATTAACTTGGACTTTGCGAAATCCTCAGGATCGGGAATAATTGCCCAACGGACAGAGGTCGGGAGGGGCCCGGTTCTGCCCGGTATGTTTGGATGGTGTCGCTCACGCTTTGTGCATGCTTTTCATGCGCTGACATTGACGTTAAGGAGACCAAGCATGGCTATACCCCGGGAAGTCATTGAGAAGGCAGGCCTTGACTCTATCGTCGGGGCGCAGGCTTTTTTGCGCACCAACCGGCTTTTCTATCTGGATCCGAGCGAGCATCGCCACGAGGGTTGGTATTTCAAGGTGCGTGGTCCGCGCCTGTACGGTCCTTACTTGAGCCGTGATGATGCTAACGCAGTGCTTGATCGTATGCTGTGCGAATACCTCGCGAGTAATACCACCGCCAGACGCTGAGCGCGTCCCGCCCGCCTAGCGCTTGATTGCGGCAGAGGTGGTGGCCTGCATAGAATGCGGGCCACCACCGTCTCTGCCGGATTCAGCGATGCACCCTTATCTCTTCACTGTGTTGCTGCTGTGTTGTAGCAACCTGTTCATGACGTTTGCCTGGTACGCGCATCTGCGCGAGATGTCGAGCCGCTCCTGGGTGCTGGCAGCGTTCGTGAGCTGGGGCATCGCGCTTTTTGAATATCTGATGCAGGTACCGGCCAACCGCATCGGCTACCAGGTGATGAGCCTGGCGCAGCTCAAGATCATCCAGGAAGTCATTGCGCTCGTGGTGTTCGTGCCATTTGCGGTGTTTTACATGCGCGAGAAAATTACGCTCGACTACCTGTGGGCGGCGCTGTGCATGTGCGGTGCAGTGTTTTTCATTTTCCGCAGTCGATTGTTTGGTGGTTGATACGGCCCTCTTCCGCCCTTCGGGCACCGCTCCAAGCATCGCGACACATCAAGGAAAAGACAAAAGCTTTTTGCCGAATTCCCCACAGACCATTCAAGGCCGGACCGGGACACTTTTTTGAAACCGTTGGCGCGCAGCGGCTCCGCCCATCATCTATCTGGGTTTCAAAAAAGTGTCCCGGTCCGGCCTGATCACAGAAGTATTGGTGTTGGGTGCAGCAAGGCAGTCCCCCCATCTCAACACACTGTCGTTTCGCAGAGGCCTCGCTTGTGGGAGAGGGGAGAGGGCAGAAAGATGAAGGGAGCTGATGAACATCCCTTGCGCAGCTCACTGAAAAAGATAAACCGCCCCGCTGCCCGCAGCGCGTCGATCATTTTGCTGACCGTTGATGCCGGTTGCGACGCTGGCTTCGTTGGGCGCACCCACGGCCAGAACGCCGCCGAATAGCGCAATCGCATAGCCAAACATATCGCCCACGCCCGTGTTGGATGCTTTGATGTAGGCCTGCTGTGACCAGCCTTGCTCATCCCGCTTATAGAGATAGACGGCACCCGAGTCGCGCAGACGGGCAGTGCTCAGTGGTGGCAATATGCCTGTGCCAGCACCATCTTCCAGTGACGCACCAACCGCCAGCGTATCGCCGTTCAGCGCCAGGCCGCGACCGAAGCGATGGCCGCTGCCGCCGGGCTCAGCTTTCAGATAAGCCTGTCGCGACCACACGCCTTGCTTGCGCTCGAAGATATAAACTGCGCCGCTGTTTTCGGCGCTGACGCCTGAGAGCTTGCCATCCTCGAGGTGCGCGCCGACTGCCAGCGTATCTCCCGACAACGCGAGGCTTGCGCCAAAGAGATCATTCGCTGCCGGCGTGTCTGCGCGCAGCCGCGCTTGCGCTGTCCAGTGTCCATTCTGCTGCGAGAAGATATGGACAGCGCCCCCACCGCTCATGTCGGCACGCGTGCTCGATCTGAAATTGATATTGGCAGCAGTGCGCTCACCGCCATCTTCAAGATGTGCACCGACTGCCAGCGTGTTCGTAGACAGCGCCAGCGCATAGCCAAAGCCTGCGCCGGCCTGCACCGTGGGTGCTTTGAGGCGTACTGTTTCAGTCCATTTTCCAGCGCGATGCGCAAACAGATAAACAGCGCCGCTGTCGCGGGCCTCGCTATCTTCCAGATATGCGCCAACTGCGAGAACATCTGCGCAGAGTGCAACAGCACTGCCGAAAAGATCACCGGCTGCGGCATCTGAAGCTTTGATATGTGCCTCACTTTTCCAGTGCCCGTCGCGGCGCCGAAAGACATGCACTGAGCCACTGCCTGGTAGCGGTCGCGCATCTGCAGGCGGATTGATACCCGCGCCACCGTGACTATCGGAAGGTGCGCCGACCACCAGCAGATCGTCTGTGAGCGTCAGCGCGCGGCCGAATTGAGCGCCGCCCGATTTTGCATAGCCTTTGAGATAGGCTTGCTGGACCCAGTCTTCGCCTTGGCGTACGAACACATAGACCGCGCCACTGCCATCGGCGCTATCGTCGGTTTGATCACCGTCGACGCCGCCGGTGAAACTGTCTTCGAGATAAGCGCCGACAGCGAGCGTGTCGCCATGAAGTGCAAGCGCATAGCCGAATAGATCATTAGCACTCGTGTTTGAAGCTTTGGCGTAAACGAGCTGAGCGAGTGTGCTGGCATCGCTGCGACTGATATCGACGCGATAGTCACGCTTGGTAACACCATCAGCGGCGGTGACGGTGATGTGAAAACTGTTGTCTCCAACCGCCAGCGCAACCCGTGTGCTCATTTTGCCGATAGTCGAAGCAAAGCCTGCGATACTCACGGCAGCGCGTTCATCGTTTGCCTGTGCGGTGATACGAAGATGCGATACCAGAAAGCCCTGCGTGCTCGTGTACTCAGTCAGGCCCGGCTGAAAATACTGATCGAGGCTGCCAGAGGAGATCGTGAGCGTTGCCAAGCTCGCGTTCGCTTCCGTGGGAGCGTGCATCATTTGATGCGCGTTCGGCAGTGGTGGCGGGGGAGGCGCGGGCACGTAGGCAGGGGGCGCGTTGGGAGAGGAAGTCGGCGCGACAATGCTGCATCCCGCGATCAGTGTGAGGAGAATGCCAAGAGCTATCGGAAGCATGCGTGCCAACATACGCAGAAGCATACGCGAGCTGCAAAGCGCATCTCAACTCAGTGCTGGAAGGCGTGGATTGATTCGTCTTAGGAGTGCTTGTGGGAGGCGCACCGGATTGAGGCGGCATTTGGATTCGGGTAAGGTGACCCGTGTTTGATAGGCTCAACACTCACTAAGGAGACAGACATGTTTCGGATGGCTGGATATTGTCTTGCGGCGGTGCTCGCGGTGTGCGCCGGATTGGCGTTTGCTGCGCAGCCCGCAGCGCAGGCACGAGTCTATTTCATCTCGCCTCTCGATGGTGAGACGCTACAAGGGCCGGTGACGGTGCGCTTTGGATTGAACGGCATGGGCGTGGCGCCGGCTGGCGTAGACAAGCCTGGGACTGGGCACCATCACTTGTTCGTCGATGTCGATGGTCTGCCAGCGCCCGATCAGCCCATCGCCAAAGATGGCCAGCATCTGCACTTTGGCGGCGGCCAGACTGAAACCGTGCTCGATTTGCCGCCAGGCGAGCACACGCTGCGTTTGGTCTTCGCTGATTACAACCACATGCCGTTCGATCCGCCGATCGTTTCTGATCTGATTCACATCACTGTGAAGTAACAGCAAGGCAGACGTTCGTTCGCCCTCTCCCACAAGCGAGGCGTCTGCGAACCGGTGACCGGCGGGGCCCGTTACTCTTTTTCAGTTCGTAGGTTGGGCTGAGCGAAAGCGAAGCCCAACACCTAGCACCAGTTGCCCTCATTCGTTGGGTTATAACTGATTATGAAGCGTGCGCTGATCCATCCAGCGCATTACCAAAGCAACCGCAAGCCCGGTGATGGCGCCATAGAGGTGCGCATCGACGATGACCGCGCCGCCGACGAGTTCGGCGGTTGCTGGTGTCGCGCCGCTGATCTGTTCCCAGATCAGCTTCAATGCCAAGAGGCCGAGTAACAGCCATTCCGCGCGATAGCCGGAGCGGATGCCTGCTACTGCGCCGATGACGAACATGCCGTGCAGCATGCCTGACATGCCGACATACCAGTGCAGTTCGGGATGAAACAGCAGCAGCCCGAGGCTCACCCCAAGCGCGCAGCAGGTCAGCGCCACGGCCCAGCGCGTGAAGCTCAGCAAACGCCCGAAGATGATCCACAGCATCGCAAGGCCTGCGAGGTTGAGTAGCAGATGCGCCCAGCCGAGATGGATCAGATGTCCAGTGAGCAAACGCCACACTTGTCCACCCAGAATGTCAGCGCGCTCATAACGCAGCCAAAACAGCGCATCAAGGCCGCCGATCATCGCTGCCAGCGTGATCACTGCCAGCGCGATAGGAATCATATGAGGCGAGGTCGGGCCAGGATCCTGATCGGGTTTTTGCTCATGTTCTTGTCCGTGTTTTTGGTGGAGCTCTTGCCCGGATTCCTGAGCGTGCTGTGAAGCTTCAGGTGCGGGGGGCTGTGCGTTGTCGTCAGGGTTCATCGAGTGTCTCCATGAGTCGATTGCGCAGAGCGGTGAGCCTGCGCATATCAAGCGGGTGATTGTCGCGGTCGGTAATCAGAAAAACGTCTTCCGCGCGTTCGCCAAAGGTGGCGATCTTGGCATGCTGAAGCTTGACCGCGCTTTTGACGAAAGCACGGCCGACGCGCGCTAGCAGGCCGGGGCGGTCCACGGTGACCAGCTCCATGACCGTATGTCTGCGTTGCACATCGTTACTGAATACGACTTCGGTCGGAATCAAAAAGTGACGCAACTGGCGCGCGGGGCGGCGCGAGACGCGCAGGGCGCCTGGATTATCGTTGGCGAGGCGCTCGGCAAGCACCTGCGACACTTCGCCGATGCGTACAGGATGGCGCAGGGCGTGGCCGTATTCATCGAGCACGATATAAGTGTCGAGCGTATGACCGTCGCGCGTGGTGACGACGCGCGCGCTGAGAATATTGAGGCCGAGCTGATCGAGCGCGCTGGTGGCGAGCGCGAAGAGGTGCCCTTGGTCTTTGGCGTAAAGAAAAATCTCGGTGCCACCGCGTTCGGTTTGTTCGCGGATGGCGATCAGCGGCAGCGGGGCGTCGTCATGCGCGAGGATCTGGCGCGTGTGCCAGGCGATTTCATCGGGCGAGTGACGCAGAAAGTAGGCTTCCTCATCGAGGGTATCCCATAGCGCTTGCACGGCGGCTGCATCGATATCGCCGAGCAATGCGCGCGCGGCTTGCTGGGTATTGGCGAGCTGATCGCGCAGGGCGAGGGGATTGTCGAGACCACGGCTTAGCGCTTCACGTGTCGTGAAATAAAGCCCTTTCAGCAGCGTATCCTTCCAGTTATTCCATAGGCGCGGATTGGTCGCGCGGATATCGGCAACGGTCAGCAGATAGAGATGATCGAGATGCTCCTGATCGATGACGTTTCTTGCAAACGCAGTGATCACTTCAGGGTCATCGATATCTTTGTGCTGGGCGGTGGTCGACATCTCAAGATGATGGCGCACTAGCCACGCGACGAGACGCGTGTCGTGATCGCTGAGGCCATGCTGCATGCAGAAATCAGCCGCGTCGTCGGCGCCGAGCGTTGAGTGATCGCCGCCCCGGCCTTTGGCGATATCGTGAAAGAGCGCGGCGAGATAGAGCAGCTCCGGCTTGGCAATACGGCGCGCGATGCGGCTACAGAGCGCGAACTCGTGTTCATGTTCCGGCAGCAGAAAACGCCGTAGATTACGCACCACATACAGCGTATGTTCGTCAACGGTGTAGGTGTGGAAGAGATCATATTGCATCTGCCCGACGATCTGGCCGAAGACGGGCAGGTAGGCGCCGAGAATGCCATAGCGATTCATGCGTCGCAGCGCATGGGTCAATCCGCGCGGCTGACGCAGGATTGATGTGAACAGGCTGCGACAGTGCGGATCGCTGCGAAAGCGTTTGTCGATGAGGCGACGGTTGGTGCAGATCAAGCGTATGGTGCCGGCAGCAATGCCTTTGAGTTCAGGATGCTGCTGCATCAGCAGAAAGGCTTCGAGCAGGGCAAAAGGATGGCGCGTGAAAATATCAGGCGCTGCCACTTCGAGGAAATCACCGCGGGCTTGGAAGCGGGCGTTGAGCGCAAGCGGCTGCGCCGATGTGTGTTCAGTGAATGAAAACTGCGCAGATGAGCACTCCGGGGGCGAGATGGCCTCGTGCAGGAGTTGCAGCAGCAGCTCGCATAGCCGCTCCACCTCGGTGATGGTGCGGTAGTAATCCTTCATGAATTTTTCCACCGCGAGGCGATGGC
>JAITWN010000054.1 GCA_031285245.1 Chromatiales bacterium
GTGCAGGTACCGGCAGGATAAAGCCGAAAAAATGCCTGAATGAATACTGCGGACTCAGCAGCGTGATCGCATGCTGGGGCACTGCGCCCCAGCATTTAGTCTCACGAAGATCAGTCAACGAAACTACGCAGCGGCTCCGAACGGCTGGGGTGGCGCAGCTTGCGCAATGCCTTAGCTTCGATCTGACGAATGCGTTCGCGCGTGACATCGAACTGTTTGCCGACCTCTTCCAGCGTGTGGTCAGTGTTCATATCAATGCCAAAACGCATGCGCAACACTTTTGCTTCACGCGCGGTGAGGCTTTCGAGCACAGCGGTAGTTGCTTCGCGCAGACCGGAAATAGTCGCGGCCTCAGGTGGAGACAGCACATTGGAGTCTTCGATGAAGTCGCCAAGGTGAGAATCCTCGTCATCACCTATCGGAGTTTCCATCGAGATCGGCTCCTTGGCGATTTTCAGCACCTTGCGGATCTTGTCCTCAGGCATGTCCATGCGCTTGGCGAGCTCATCCGGCGTTGCCTCGCGCCCCATCTCCTGCAACATCTGCCGGCTGATGCGGTTGAGCTTGTTGATGGTTTCGATCATGTGTACCGGGATGCGGATGGTGCGCGCCTGATCAGCGATTGAGCGCGTAATAGCCTGGCGAATCCACCAAGTAGCATAGGTCGAGAATTTATAACCGCGGCGATACTCGAATTTATCCACCGCCTTCATCAAACCGATGTTGCCTTCCTGAATGAGATCGAGGAACTGCAGGCCGCGATTGGTGTACTTCTTGGCGATGGAAATCACCAGACGCAGGTTGGCCTCGACCATTTCTTTCTTAGCGCGACGGGCTTTGGCTTCACCAATCGACATCTTGCGATTGATGTCTTTGATCTCGTTGATCGTCATGCCCGATTCATCCTGAATCGAGATCAGCTTCTTCTGCGCGCGCAGAATGTCTTCCTGAAAATCACCGAGCACCGCTGAATGTTTCTTGCCCGCAGCCATCTGGCGTGGCAACCACTCGAGATCGGTTTCGTTGTCGGGGAAAGACGTGATGAATTCCTTGCGCGGCATGTTGGCCTGGCTGACGCAGATCGACATGATGACTTTTTCCTGCGCACGGATACGTTCCACCGCATCGCGCAGGTTCTTGATCAACTGATCGGTGACGCGCTGCGTGAGTTTAAAGCTCATGAAGCATTCGGCCAGCTCCTGGCGCTGCTTCACGCTCTTCTCATGCATCATGCCGTGCTTACTGCCGGCGCTCATCGCCTTCTTGTAGAGCTTCTCGAGCTCATCGAAGCGGCGCGCAGCTTCTTCCGGATCCGGGCCGGTATCGGCGGCCGCCATCCCGCCCTCACCATCGCCTTCCTCTTCACCTTCGTCGGTCACTTCCTCATCGCGTTCGCCAGAAAAAACTTCTTCGACCGCAACCACCGGAACGGGTACTTCCACATCCTCGTCGGCATCCAGGCTACCTTCGACATAGCCGGTGATGACATCACCCAGACGTACTTCATTGGACTGCACTTTCTCATAGGTGCGCAGCAACTCAGCAATAGTGTCGGGATAGTCAGCGAGTGCAAGCAACATCTGGCGCTGCCCGCTTTCGATACGCTTGGCAATCTTGATCTCACCCTCGCGGGTAAGCAACTCGACGGTGCCCATTTCGCGCATGTACATGCGTACTGGATCAGTGGTGCGACCAAACTCGCTATCGACACTGGCAAGCGCAGCGGCCGCTTCTTCGGTGACATCATCATCACCGTCAACCGCTGAATCGTTCATCAGCAGTGTCTCAGCATCCGGCGCGAACTCATGCACCGCGATGCCCATGTCGTTGATCATGCCGATGATGTCTTCGATCTGTTCCGGATCAACGATGTCATTAGGCAGATGATCATTGACTTCACGGTAGGTCAGGTACCCTTGATCCTTACCTTTTGCAATGAGTGCCTTGAGTTGTGACTGCTGCTCTTGCTTCATGTCGAGTCCGGACCTCTGCTAAATTTGAGCTTGTCGCTGGGCGGGGGAGCGACAAAACGTGTGAGTTTACAATAGACAGGCAAATGAAGAGAAGATTCGGCCGCTTTTCCCGCCAGTCCGGCTATCTACCCGGGGTCGGTCCAGCCTTCCCCTGCCTCTCCTCGAGCAACTGTTTCAAAGCCAACTTTTCCTCGATAGAGAGGGTTGGCTTAGCGCGAAGCCGTTCAATCCGTTGATCCAAATGCATGCGTCGCAGGCCGCGCATTGCATTGGCAAACTCATCGTCGAGCTTGTCGAGCGGAATCAGAGATTCTGCTCGCGCCAGGCTCGCCAGGTGGCGGCCATACTCATGTTCCCGCCACCTCTCCAGCAGGCTGGCGGTATTGAGATGCGGATTCTCATGCAACAAATCAAGCATCTCCACAAGCAAGCGAACGCCCGGGATTTCCAGATCGGTCAGCTGTTTATAGTCACCGACCTGCTGCGCAAGCATGGGCTTGCGCAGCAATAGCTCGACGGCTTTGCGCTGCAGCGTCGCAGGGCGCCGCACCGCCCGTGAAGGCAGCCGCACCAGCGCCTGCTGAGACTGTGCCGTCTTTGTGGCCGGGAGTATCCCCGCCAATATGCCAGACTCGACCCGGGCAAGTTCTCCAAGCCGGGCCGTCATCATGTGCCGATACACGCCAGATTCGATCTTTGCCAGATAGGGCCGCGCCAACTCCACCAGTCGCGCCCTGCCATCGATGGTTGAGGTATCGGCGCGCTGCGTCAGGCAATCATAGAAGAACTCGGAAAGCGTGACTGCGTTCACCAGCCGCCCTTCGAAGCCTTCGCGCCCCTCCTTGCGCACCAGCGAATCTGGATCCTCGCCATCAGGCAAAAACATGAAACGCGCCTGACGACCATCGCGCAGCGCAGGCAGCGCTCCTTCGAGCGCACGCCAAGCTGCCTGACGTCCCGCACGATCACCATCGAAGCAGAAAACCAGCTCCGGAACGAAGCGGAAAAGTCGTTCAAGATGCTGCGCCGTGGTCGCCGTACCAAGCGTTGCCACTGCGTAGTTCACGCCATGCTGAGCTAGCATGACCACATCCATATAACCTTCCACCACCAGCAGACGATCGAGTTCGCGCTTGGCTTTACGCGCCTCATACAAGCCATAAAGCTCTCGTCCCTTGTGGAATACCGGCGTCTCCGGTGAATTGAGATACTTTGGGGTATCGTCACCGAGCATTCGTCCACCAAAAGCGATCACTCGCCCGCGCACATCCCGGATGGGAAAAATGATGCGATCGCGAAAGCGATCATAGCACCCACCCTGATCACGCTTGGCAAGCAAGCCAACGGTCAGCAGCTTCTCCTCAGCATGGTGCCCACTCATCGCCTTCAGCAGGTTATCCCAGCCCGGC
>JAITWN010000008.1 GCA_031285245.1 Chromatiales bacterium
GCGCTTCGCGCGTTCGACGGTGTCATCGCTGCTGCCGCTATCGAGCACGATCAGCTCATTCGCCCAGGAAACGCTCGCCAGGCAGTCATCGATATTTTCCCCCTCATCGCGCACGATCACGCAGACTGACAATGTGGCTCTGCTCATGCTGTGGCCTCCCGATGTGCACGCAGGGCATCGAAACGCGCGATCACTTCTTCCACGCAGATCAGCTCCATGACGCCTGGAATTTCGATGCGCCGCCCCCAGCGCAACGTGGCTGTGGAACGTCGCAAGAATTTTTGTGCCGCGTCTTGGTAGTGATCGACGGTCCAGCGCAGATCGGAATAAGGACCGGAGCGCCGTGCATCGGTGCAGGCGTAGAGCCCGAGTACGGGCGTGCCGACGGCGTTGGCAATGTGCACGGGGCCAGAGTCGGGTGCGAGCAGTGCATCGGCGCGCGCGAGCAGGGCGCAGAACTGCTTGAGCGTATCTTTGCCGACGAGATCGATCGCTGGGCTATGCATGTTTTCGATGATGGCGTTGGCGGTGCTGCGTTCGAGTTTGCTGCGGCCACCACACAGCACAATGCGCCAACCGTTAGCGGCGGCGTGATCAGCAACGGCGGCGTAGCGCTCTGCTGCCCAGTTGCGCAGCGGATGACTGGCGCAGGGGGAGATGATCAATGCAGGGGCGGTGCTATCGGGCAAGTGCTCCGCGGCCCAGGCGTGCGCCTCAGGCGGTATCGGCATGCGCCATTCGACGCGATCCTGATGCAGCCCGAGGGGCTCTGCGAAGCTGCCGATCACGTCGAGCACATGATGGCCGCCAGCCGGTATGCGTTCGCGCACGATGAGGCTGTGGCCTTCTTTACTGCGCGCATGATCGTAGCCGATGCGCCGATCGGCGTGGATGCCGGCGGCGAGGATATTGGCGCGTAACGCGAGCTGCATGTGTAGCAATGCATCGAAGCGCCGACCGGCGAGCCCGCGCCACAGTGCGCGCAGGCCGCTGATGCCAGTGCGTTTGTCGTAGACGATGAACTCAACGCCATCCAAACCTTCGAGGAGACGATGTTCGGGATGGCCGATGATCCAGGTGAGGGCGGTGCTTGGCCAGTGTCTTTGTAGCGTGCGCACCAGCGGTACGACATGGGTGGCGTCACCCAGTGCGGAAAGCCGGAGCAGACAGATGGAGCGTGGCGCCGCGGGCAATGGCGCAATCAGCCGGAGCGCTCCGCGGCTTCGTCCACGAGCGTATAAATGGCGCCGCAATAAGGGCAGCGCGCCTGCCCGGTCTGCTCGATGGCGAGGAATACGCGTGGATGGGAGTTCCACCGACTCATACCGGGCATAGGGCAATGCAAGGGCAAGTCGGCTCGCCGCACCTCATAGTGATGCTGAGCGTTTGGTTGGATGAGTCCCTGTTCTCCCCCCGGCATCGTCCTTTCTCCTTCGGTAAGTGGTCTGCGCCAGCTAAGCTCTGTGGCTCTAAATATATAGGCAAGCGGTTAGACGTAAGTTAGCCATTCGGAGTGTTCTGCCCGACGGCCGTGCACTTGGTCGAAATACAGCGTTTGCAGGCGCTCGGTGATCGGGCCGCGTCCACCGCGGCCGATGGTGCGACCATCGACTTCGCGAATCGGCGTGACTTCAGCAGCGGTGCCGGTGAAGAAGGCTTCGTCGGCGATATAGACTTCATCGCGCGTGATGCGCTTCTCACGCGTTTCGATGCCGAGCTCGGCGGCAAGGCGGATGATGGTTTCACGGGTGATGCCATCGAGCGCGGAGGTGAGATCCGGCGTATACAAGCAGCCATCGCGAATGATGAAAATGTTTTCGCCACTGCCTTCGGCAACATAGCCTTCAGCATCGAGCAACATGGCTTCGCTGCATCCACTCGCCAGCGCTTCCTGGAGCGCGAGGATCGAGTTGGTGTAGTTGCTGTTGGCTTTCGCCTTGCACATGGTGATGTTGACGTGATGACGGGTGAAGGATGAGGTGCGTACTTTGATGCCATTCTTCAGATTGTCAGCGCCCATGTAGGCGCCCCACGTCCAGGCGGCCACCATGGCGTGGGTTTTGAGATTGTCGGCGCGCAGGCCCATGCCTTCAGCGCCGTAGAAACACATCGGGCGGATGTAGCCGGACTCAAGGCCACAGTCGCGTACGACGGTGAGCACAGCCTGGTTGATCTCATCCTTGCTGTAAGGCATCGGCATGTTGAGGATATGCGCCGAGCGGAAGAGGCGATTGGTGTGCTCCTGAAGACGGAAGATGGCGGTGCCGCGCTCGGTTTTGTACGCGCGGATGCCTTCGAATACGCCAAGGCCGTAATGCAGGGTGTGCGTCAGCACGTGCACTTTTGCATCGCGCCAGGGCACTAGTTTGCCGTCTAGCCAGATCACTCCGTCACGATCATCCATTCCGGCCACGCTCATACCCTACCTGCCTCGTCATTGAATAGAGAAAGATGTCAATTGTAGCGTAAAAAGGGGCGTTATTTCATCGCGCCGTCAGGCTCTTCGAGCAGCCGTCTCCACAGCGCGATTACCGCCTCACGCTCGGCGGTAAATTCGTCGTCGGCGGCGAGTGTGTCGCTGGATTCCTGGAGGGCGAGGCGGTGGATGCGGGCACGGTAGGCGCGATAGGCGTCCATCATCGTTTGGGCTTCCTCACGGGAGAGCAGACCGACATTCTGTAGCGTTTCAAGAAGTCGCATATTGTCGGTCCAGCGCAGTAGCGCGGGGTATTCCCCTGCCCAGCGCAGCACCGCGAATTGGACAATGAATTCGAGATCAGCGATGCCGCCCGCGCCCTGTTTGAGGTCGAAGCGTCCGTGACCGCTGCGATCGAGCTCGTGTTTCATGCGTTCGCGCATGTCGCGGATTTCGCGGCGCAGCAGCTGAGGGTCGCGCGAGCGCGACAGGATTTCGCGGCGCAGCGCGGTGAAATGTTCGGCGACTGTATCAGCGCCGGCCGGGCTTTCGGTTTGCGCGACCACGCGGGCGCGAACCAGTGCTTGGTGCTCCCAGGTCCAGGCATGATTGCGCTGGTAGTCTTCGAAAGCTTCTATCGAGCTGACCAGCAGGCCGGAGGCGCCACTTGGACGTAGGCGTAGATCGACTGGGTAGAGAATACCGGCGGGGGTGTGGGCGCTCAGCATGTGAATGATGCGCTGGCCGAGGCGGGGATAGCAGCGCGCCGCGGCATCGCTGCCGGTGCCGCTGTGCAGAAAGACGATGTCGAGGTCAGAGCCATAACCGAGCTCGATGCCGGCGAGTTTGCCGTAAGCGATGATGGCAAAACCACGATCGATCGCCTGTCTAGCTTTGGCATCGCGGCGAATGGTGTGCGCAACGGCGAGATGTAACACTTTATGCAGACAGACTTCGGCGATGTCAGTGAGATGGTCGCTGACGATCATCAGCGGCATGCGGCCACTGAGGTCGGCGGCGGCTACGCGCAGCACGCCAGTTTGTTTGAACTGACGTAGCGCTTCCATCTGCTCTTCGAGGTCGTTTTCGCCAGCTGCGGCGAGGCGTTCAGCGAGATCGTGTTCGAGTGCGCTGCGCTCAAGTGGACGTTCGAGTATGTCGGGATTGAGCAGTTCGTCGAGCAGCAGCGGTTGTTCTCCGAGCATGCGCGCGATCCACGGGCTGCCTGCGCAGAGGCGCACCATTTGCGCGAGCGCGACTGGATTGTCGGCGAGGAGAGCAAGATAAGCTGTGCGTCGCGCGATGTGTTCAATCAGATCGAGCACACGTGGCAGCGTGATTCCCGGATTTTCGCCGGATGCCACGGCTGCGAGCAGCAGCGGCATCAAGCGATCCATGCGTGCGCGTCCGCCTGCGCTGAGTGCGCGATAGACGTAGCTGTCGCGCAGCGCCGCTAACCGTCGCACGCCTTCGACACCGAAGGTTGTGGCGAAGCCTTCATCGCTGCCTTGGCCTTGCCTTGGTGCCGATGCGTTCCACAGCATGTCGTAGTCTGGTCCGCTGCGGGTATTTTTCTCTGCGCTGCTGGCGCGGGCATCGGTGAAGATGTGATCGAAATGTGCGCGCACGCGCTGACGATGCTGATCGAGCGTGTTTTCAAATTCATCTACATCGTTGTAGCCCATCGTCCACGCGAGGCGCGCGCGATCAATCGCTCCATCGGGCAGGCGATGGAGCTGCGCGTCGTTGTAGATCTGCAAGCGATTTTCCAGGCGACGCAGAAATCGATAGGAATCGGCAAGCTCGGTGCAACTCGATGCGGGAAGATGGCCGGCGCCTGCAAGCAGGCTGAGAATCTTGAGAATGCCGCGCTCGCGTAGCGCCGGTTCGCGCCCACCGCGAATGAGCTGATAGGTCTGGCCGATGAATTCGATTTCGCGGATGCCGCCAGGGCCGCGTTTGATGTCATCGATGCGATCGCGGCGCGCGGCTTCGCGGTCGATTATCGCTTTCATTTCGCGCAGTGATTCGAAGACGCCGTAGTCGAGATATTTGCGATACACGAAAGGGCGCAGCATGCGTAGCAGCGCGTTGCCGGTTTCGTAATCTCCACCGACCGGGCGCGCCTTGATCATGGCGTAGCGTTCCCATTCGCGCCCTTGGATCTGATAGTAATCCTCCATCTGCGCCAGACTCATGGCGAGCGGGCCCGCATCGCCCCAAGGACGCAGGCGCATATCGACGCGAAACACGAAGCCTTCGATATCGCGTTGACCAATGGCAGCGATTAATTTTCTACCAAGGCGCGCAAAAAATTCTTCATTGGAAATACGCTGACGTTTGCCGCGCGTTTCGCCTTCGGCGGCGTAAACAAAAATAAGATCGACATCGGAAGAGAAATTGAGCTCGAAGGCGCCGAGTTTGCCCATGCCGATGACGGCCATGCCGACGGCGTTGCCATTGCCGTCCCGTGGCGTGCCGTGAATGTCTTCTTCCCAGAGCTGTAATTTTGCGAGCGTGCCATCGATGGCGGCTTCGGCGAGCCAGCTTGTTTCGCGCAGCGTGGTTTCAAGATCGCTCCAGCCGGTGAGATCGCGCCAGGCGATGCGCATCATTTCGCGTCGGCGCTCGCGGCGCAGCGCGAAGGCAAGCGAAGCTTCATCGTGACAGTGCGCGAGTGCGGCGTGCAGTCTGCGGGCGTGGCTGTCGGCAGAGTAGGCGATATAGAGATCGCCGCTCGCGCATAAATCATCGAGCAGTTCTGGGTGGCTGATGCAGCTTTGCGCGACGAAGGCGCTGCTTGCCCATACCGCATCTCGCATCGCCAGTAGCTCCGGATGCTGCAGCGGCGTGATGCAGTTCTCAGTGCAGGTTTCGAGATAGCGCTCCTGATAGCGTTCGAGCTCGGCGCGTAGCGCCGGGGGCGGTGGTCCGGGAAATCCCGCGCGCCGGGTCATGGCTGCAGTCGCGTGAAGGAGTAGGAAGGGTTCGCGCAATGCAGCGTCATGGGGGTGGATCTCAACGGGCGATTCGGATGTTTCAGGGAGGACGATCGAGCTGGATCAAGCCTCAAACCGCCCGCTGGGCGGCCGATACAAGCTATCGGATCGCTGTTCAACCCGCAAGAACTCATCAGAGGCAATGATGGAATTTACCGACTATCTCAAGCTGATGGTGCAAAAAGAAGGTTCTGACCTTTATCTGACAGTCGGTGCGCCTCCTTATTTGCGGGTGCATGGCCAGATGACGCCGCTCGAAAAAATGCCGCTAGCGCCAGGCGTGCCCCGTGAGATTGCTTACAAACTGATGTCGCCGGATCAGCAGAAGGCGTTTGAGAAGAACCCGGAAATGAATCTCGCTATTTCCGCGGCCAACGTTGGTCGTTTCCGCGTCAATATTTTCAAACAGCGCAATCAGATTGGTCTCGTCATTCGAAACATCAAGCTCAAGATTCCGAGCATGGAAGAGCTCGGGCTGCCGCCTGCGCTCAGCAAGCTCATCATGCAGAAGCGCGGGTTGGTTCTGTTTGTGGGGGCGACGGGCTCTGGTAAGTCTTCGTCGCTTGCTTCGCTCATCGATTATCGCAATGCTACCAGCGCTGGCCATATCATTACCATCGAGGATCCGATCGAATACGTTTACACCCACAAGCGTTCGATCATTACTCAGCGTGAAGTGGGTGACGATACCAACACCTATGAAGAAGCGCTGAAGAATACGCTCCGACAAGCGCCGGATGTCATTCTCATCGGTGAGGTGCGTGATCGCGACACCATGGAATACGCGGTCGCTTTTGCTGAAACTGGCCATCTTGCGATCTCGACCTTGCACGCCAATAACGCCAACCAGGCGTTTGATCGCATCATCAACTTCTTTCCGGAAGATCGCCGTAATCAATTGCTGATGGATCTCGCGCTCAACGTGCGCGGCATCGTGTCACAGCGCCTGATTCCAACGCTCGATGGCAAGCGTGTTGCGGCGTTTGAAATTCTCATCAATTCGCCGCTGATCAGTGATCTCATCCTCAAGGGTGATATTCACAAGATCAAAGAGATCATGGAGCGTTCAGAGAACGTTGGCATGCAGACCTTCGATGGTTCGCTCTACCGGCTCTATAAAGCCGGCAGGATTTCCTATGAAGAAGCGCTGCGTAACGCTGACTCGCAGAATAACCTGCGTCTGCGCATCGATCTCGAAGAGAAGGATGCCGAGCGCAGCCACATTGCCGAAGGTCTGCACCTCGAGGAAAAGGCGGACGATCGCAATAATGGTCATCGCGCGCTGTCGATCTGAGTTGAGTTAGATCTAAACCCCTCTTCGTCATCGCGAGGCGAAGCCGAAGCAATCCACATAGCCGCCTGGATTGTTATAGGGCGATTACCACGGAGCTAAAGCCCCTCGCGATGACGATGTGGGGTTTTTCAGACTTTTCCTAATCTGCAGACGAAAAAAAACGCCCCGGTTCGAGCCGGGGCGTTTTCGTTTTGCTGCGCTGCCTGATTGATGCAGCTTACATCATGTCCATACCGCCCATGCCGCCGCCTGCTGCCGGAGCTGCCTTTTCCTGCGGAATCTCCGCCACCATGGCTTCGGTGGTGATCATCAGGCCGGCGACCGATGCTGCGTTCTGCAGCGCCGAGCGCGTAACCTTGGTCGGATCGAGAATGCCGAACTCAACCATGTCACCGAACTCGCCGGTGGCCGCGTTGTAGCCGAAGTTGCCCTTGCCCTCGATAACCTTATTGAGGATGACGGACGGCTCTTCACCGGCATTGGCCACGATCTGACGCAGCGGCTCTTCCATGGCGCGACGGGCGATGGCGATGCCAGCGTCCTGGTCGTGGTTGTCGCCCTTGATCGCCTTGACCGCAGCCAGCGCACGCACCAACGCCACACCGCCGCCCGGGACGATGCCTTCTTCGACGGCCGCACGGGTGGCGTGCAGAGCGTCTTCGACGCGCGCCTTCTTCTCTTTCATCTCGATCTCGGTGGCTGCACCGACCTTGATCACGGCAACGCCGCCGGCGAGCTTGGCGACGCGCTCCTGCAGCTTCTCCTTGTCATAGTCGGAAGAGCTTTCCTCAATCTGTGCGCGAATCTGCTTGACGCGGGCCTGGATGTCGGCGGACTTGCCGCTGCCATCAATGATGGTGGTGTTTTCCTTGGTGACCTGGATCTTCTTGGCGGTGCCGAGCGAATCCAGCGTGGCCTTTTCCAGCGACAGGCCGACTTCTTCGGAGATCACCTGGCCACCGGTCAGGATGGCGATGTCTTCCAGCATGGCCTTGCGACGGTCGCCGAAGCCTGGCGCCTTGACGGCAGCGACCTTGACGATGCCGCGAATGGTGTTGACCACCAGGGTCGCGAGCGCTTCGCCTTCCACGTCTTCAGCGATGATCAGCAGCGGGCGGCCGGACTTGGCGACACCTTCGAGCAGCGGAATCATCTCGCGGATGTTGCTGATCTTCTTGTCGGACAGCAGGATGAATGGATTGTCGAGCTCCGCGCTCATGCTCTGCTGGTTGTTGATGAAGTAGGGCGAGAGGTAGCCGCGGTCGAACTGCATGCCTTCGACGATCTCGAGCTCATTGGCGAGACCCGAGCCTTCTTCCACGGTGATGACGCCTTCTTTGCCGACTTTGGTCATGGCTTCGGCGATGATACTGCCGATGCTGGTGTCGCTGTTGGCGGAAATGGTGCCGACCTGAGCGATGGCTTTGTCATCGGAGCAGGGCTTGGACATCTTCTTCAGCGACTCGGTGGCGGCAGTGACGGCCTTGTCGATGCCACGCTTGAGGTCCATCGGGTCCGGGGGTGACGGCCTTGATACCTTCACGCAGGATGGCCTGGGCCAGCACGGTGGCGGTGGTGGTGCCGTCGCCGGCGACATCGGAAGTCTGCGAGGCGACTTCTTTCACCATCTGCGCGCCCATGTTCTCGAACTTGTCTTTGAGTTCGATTTCCTTGGCGACGGAAACGCCGTCCTTGGTAATGGTGGGGGCGCCGAAGCTCTTGTCGAGCACGACATTGCGGCCCTTGGGGCCGAGGGTGACTTTGACTGCATCGGCGAGCACATTGACGCCGTGCAGCATGCGCTGGTGCGCTTCAGAGCCGAATTTGACTTCTTTGGCTGACATTTTGCGTGATCCTCTTGAATTCTGTAGGTGGCGGGACGACGGCGCTTACTTATCCAGAACGGCCATGATGTCGTCTTCGCGCATCACGACGTATTCCGTGCCATCGATCTTGATCTCGGTGCCGGCATATTTGCCGAACAGGACCTTGTCGCCTACCCGCACGTCCAGCGGACGCACCTGGCCGTTTTCCAGCACCTTGCCTGAACCGACGGCGACGACTTCGCCACGACTGGGTTTCTCGGCTGCGGAATCGGGAATCACGATACCGCCGGCGGTGGTGCGTTCTTCCTCCAGACGCCGGACAACGGCCCGGTCATGAAGGGGCTTGATTTTCATATCGTCGGCTCCTTGTTTAACTGTTTGTTATGTAATTGGATTCTTGGGGTCTCCCAGCGCCTTGGCACTCTGGCCTGGGGAGTGCCGAGTAGTATAGGGGCGTAAAACCAACTTTCAAGAGCGAGGGGAGAAACTTTGGAAGGGAGTTAATCTGAAGTTTGGAGATGGCTTAGTGGTCGATGCGCTTATTCTCCTCAGGAGATTCGCGGTGAAACTCGCCTTCGATGATGTATTGGGTTCTCGAATTACCTTGCTCCGGGGCTGGGCCGATGGGTAAATGCCCGATCAGCGCTTGTCGCACCCAGGGGAGCAGTAGTAGCAATGCCACAAGGTCTGAGAGAAAACCGGGCAATATCAGCAGGATGCCGGCGAGCATCACGATCATGCCAGACATCATTTCACGCGCGGGCCATTGCCCATTCATCAGGATTTCGCGCATGCGCACCGCCATGCTGAGACCCTGCCAGCGCAGTACCAGCATTCCCGTGATGGCGGCAAGCATGAGCAGTCCGAGCGTAGGGAGTGCGCCGAGCCACGATCCGACCTTGATCAGGGTCAGGATCTCGAGCGCGGCGAGGACAAGAAATATAAGGAAGAATGGGATCTTCATCCTTGGGCACTATAAAGGATGTGGCGCGTTCCGTCAGGAGTCTTCTTGTCGCGCGGCGTCGGACGGACGGGATGGGTTGGCCCAAAAGCTCGAATGACGCGCGATACGCGCGCAGCGCTGTTTTTGCACCGATTATCGATATAATCCCGCCATGACTGCCGCATCCGATTGTCGCTTGGTGTTGACTACTTGTCCGGATGATCGGGTTGCTCGTCTGCTGGCGCGGGCGCTGATCGAAGCGGAGCTGGGGGCCTGTGTGAATATCGTGCCGGGTTTGACGTCGATCTATCGCTGGCAGGGTGTGGTTGAAGAGGGTAGCGAGGTGCTGCTGCTCATCAAGACCTTGGCTGTGCGTTATGAGGCACTGGAGTCGTTCATTCGCGAGCGCCATCCTTACCAACTGGCGGAAATCATCGCGGTCGATCTCAGTGCCGGTCTGCCAGCCTATCTCGCGTGGATCGGCGAATCGGTCCGTGCGGAGTCCTGAAGTGAGCTGCCTAGTGAGGATGCGTGCATTGAATTCGAGAGTGGCGCGGCGACCGTTCGTTTTTTATGCGCTGGTATTGATGCTGGCGAGCAGCGTTGCCGCAGCCGCTGGTGCGGGGCAGAAGCTCGGGCTGTTCGATAAGGCTCAGGAAGCGTTTTTGGCGCCGGATGAAGCTTTTGTCTTCAGCGCGGAAGTAAGAGGTACGAATACGGTCGTGGTGCATTGGCGCATCGCTGAGGGGTATTACCTCTACCGCGCGCGCTTTGCGTTTCGTTCGCCGGCGGGCACCGGAGTCAGTTTGGGGGTTCCGGTATTTCCTAAGGGCGTTAGTAAAGAGGATGAATACCTCGGCCAGACAGAGGTCTATTACGGCGATCTTGCCGTTATCCTGCCGATTCATCGTATTAATATTGCAGAGCGACATTTGCGTTTGGAGGTGTCTTACCAGGGGTGTGCGGAAGCGGGTTTGTGCTATTCGCCCATCAAGAAAGTGGTCGAACTCACTTTGCCGGCGGTCTGAATGGTCAAGCGTGTGATTCTGCCGTTCGTGTTGGCCTTCATCATTTTTGGCGTGGCGGCAGCTGTTATTAGGTATCAGCGTGAGGGCGGCAGCGATACTTCCCCGGCGGCTTCCCAGGAGGTGAGCGCGGGGCCAGCAGGACTCATTGGCTCGACGCGCCCGGATTTCAGCCTGCCTGATCTTGCCGGTAATCAGCGCCAGGTCGAAGAATGGGACGGTAAGGTGCTCATGGTGAATTTCTGGGCGAGCTGGTGTATTCCCTGCCGCCATGAGATCCCTGGCTTCGTGGGGCTGCAGGAAAAGTATGAGTCCACTGGTCTGCGAATCATCGGAATAGCGCTCGATGAGCAGACGGCGGTGGATCGTTTTCTGACCGGGCTCAATGTCGAGATCAACTATCCCCAATTGATCAGCCCAGATTCCGTGGGTATCGCGCTCGCTCGGGCTTACGGTGATACCATGGGAGCGCTTCCTTACACCGTGCTGGTCGGCCGTGATGGCCGTATCGAGTTCGTTCAATTCGGTGAACTCAGCGCTGAACAGGCTGAGCGTCGTATCCAGCCTCTTTTATAGGCTTTCTCGCCGCATGCCGAGCGGCAGTTCTGCTGATAAGCGATCAGGTTTGGGGCTGAATTGCCCCGAACGTGCCGGTATTTCGCCGTTTGTAGACATCTGCCAGGAGACTGTGCACAATACCGCGCATCAATAGGGATATGCTGGCGCGGCATGAGCAGGATACTGGTACTCAACGGACCTAACCTCAATCTCCTTGGGGTGCGCGAGCCAGCGGTTTATGGCAGCACGACGCTTGCGGCCATCGAAGCGCGTTTGCGCGATCTGGCGGAAGTCGCTGGCCACGAAGTCGTCTTTTATCAGAGTAATGCCGAGCACGAGCTGGTTGGTCGTGTGCAGCAATCGATGAAGGACGGCGTCGCGTTCATTCTGATCAATCCAGCAGCATTCACCCACACCAGTGTTGCCCTGCGTGATGCGCTGAGCGCAGTTGCTATCCCCTTCATCGAGATACATATTTCCAACGTTCATGCGCGTGAGGCGTTTCGCGGGCATTCATATTTTTCGGATATTGCCCAGGGCGTGATTTGCGGATTAGGCCCCATCGGCTATGAGCTCGCTTTACAGGCGGCTCTGCGCAGGCTGGCGGAACGGGCCGGGTAGCGGGAAACGTCGGGTCGGTTGCCGGCCCAAATATCAAAAGCGAATTTAAACCAGGCGTTTATCGATATGGACATACGCAAGATAAAAAAGCTGATCGAATTGCTGGAAGAGTCCGATCTTGCCGAGATCGAGGTGCAGGAAGGCGAGGGATCCGTGCGTATCAGTCGGCATGGCAAGTTCGCGCCGATGATGGCGTCTCAGATGATGGCTGCCCCGATGCCCATGCCATCGCCGGTGGCTGCCACACCAGCGGCGTCAGCACCTGCCGAGAGCAGTGCTGCGGCATTGCCGCGCGGTCATGTCATTACTTCGCCGATCGTTGGCAGCTTCTATCGTGCGCCGGCGCCGGGAGCGCCGCCGTTTGTCGAAATCGGCCAGCGCGTTAACGTTGGCGACACGCTGTGCGTCATCGAAGCCATGAAGATGATGAATCAGATCGAGTCTGATAAAGATGGTGTAGTGTCGGCGATCCTGGTCGAAAATGGCCAGCCGGTCGAGTACGGTCAGCCGCTTTTCGCCATCGAATAGACGAACATGTTCGAAAAAATCGTTATCGCTAATCGCGGCGAGATCGGCCTGCGGATTCTGCGCGCTTGTAATGAGCTCGGTATCAAGACGGTTGCTGTGCATTCCTCGGCAGACCGTGATCTGATCCACGTGCGTCTTGCCGACGAGTCGGTGTGCATCGGCCCGGCGCCTTCGGCTGAAAGTTATCTGAATATTCCGGCATTGATCAGCGCTGCTGAAGTTACCGACGCGGTCGCCATTCATCCTGGCTACGGCTTTCTGTCGGAAAATGCGGATTTTGCTGATCGTGTCGAGAAGAGTGGTTTTGTGTTTATTGGCCCGCGGGCTGAGACCATCCGCCTGATGGGCGACAAGATCGAAGCCATCAAGGCGATGAAGGCGGCGGGCATTCCGTGTATTCCTGGTTCTGATGGCCCACTGGGCGATGATCCCAAACTGAATCTCGAAATTGCGCGCCGAATCGGCTTTCCTGTGCTGATCAAAGCGGCGGGCGGTGGTGGTGGTCGCGGCATGCGCGTGGTGCACAGCGATGCGGCGCTCGCCAACGCTATCGGTATGACCCGTAGCGAAGCCGGCGCGGCGTTTGGTAACGATACGGTTTATATGGAGAAATATCTCGATAATCCGCGCCACATCGAGATTCAGGTGCTCGCCGATGGAGAAGGGCGCGCGGTTTATCTCGGTGAGCGTGACTGCTCGATGCAGCGTCGTCACCAGAAGGTGATCGAGGAAGCGCCGGCGCCTGGTATTACGCCGCAGGCGCGTCAGAAGATCGGCGAACTTTGTGTTCAAGCTTGCGTTGAAACGCGTTATCGCGGCGCGGGTACGTTCGAGTTTCTTTATCAGGACGGCGAGTTCTATTTCATCGAAATGAATACGCGCCTGCAGGTTGAGCATCCGGTGACGGAGATGATTACCGGTATCGATATCGTCCGAGAGCAGATCCGTATTGCTGCCGGCCTCGGCTTGTCGTTCAAGCAGAGCGACATCGAGATTCGAGGCCATGCCATCGAGTGTCGCATCAATGCGGAGGATCCGCGCAATTTCACGCCTTCACCTGGCACTATCTCGCAGTATCATGCGCCGGGCGGACCAGGCATTCGTGTTGATTCACACATTTATGCCGGCTATCGCGTGCCGCCGTACTATGATTCGATGATCGGCAAGCTCATCGCTTATGGCGACGATCGCGAAACCGCGATGGCGCGCATGCGCATGGCGCTCACTGAGATGATCATCGATGGCATCAAGACCAATATTCCGCTGCATCGTGACATTCTGAACGATGCTGCTTTCCATGCGGGTGGAACCAACATCCACTACTTGGAGAAAAAGTTATCTCAATGAAGGATAAATTGACGCAGCCGAGGGTGTGTTTTACATTGTGAGCGCTATTGTATAACCATGCGGCGTCCCTCCTCTTATATCAAGCCCGCCGTCATGGCGGCTGTCGTCCTTACTTTTCAGGCTGGCAATCGATTGCCGATATTCAGGCACGGATCGCGACCTCTACCTAACTGAGCCTTCGGGGCCGAGGATGCGTACGCTCCATGCCCCGGTGGATCGAGGATGTTTGTCATGTTGAAACAGCTCTCCCATATTCCCATTCGGTATCCGCGCGCGGTATTACTGGTGGTGCTGGCGCTTACTGTATTGGCTGCGTTGCAGATCAGAAATCTGCACTGGGAGACTGACGCCCGCGTTTATTTTCCGCCCGGACATCCCGCCATTGAATTCGATGAGTTGGTCGCTGACAAATTTCACGTCAAAGATTCGATCATCATCGCCATCGTCAACGAAAATGGCGTATTCAATCCTGAAACCATGGCGCGCGTCGCGCGCATCACCGAAAAGCTTTCAGGCTTGCCGGGTGCACTCGCCCAGCGCCAGGCAGACATTGCTTCTCTAGCCTCGGCGACTGTTTTCACCGGCACTGACGATGAGCTAGTCACTCTGCCACTGCTCGAAACGCCGCATCCGACTGAGGCGGATGTTGAGCGCTTGAAGAAACTGGTTTACGACAATCCCGATCTTTTCGTCGGTAATCTCGCTTCCTCGGATGGCAAAGCGACGATGATCCGCGTCAAGCTCAAGGAAGGCATCAATTATCGCTACATGAGCTACTTCCAAGTGCGTGCGATGCTCATGGAAGAATTGAATAGCGACAAACCCAGTACTGCCTGGGGCGGAGGTGCGGGCGGTGGTGGTGCCTGGAGCGGCGGGCAGCAGCAATGGAGCGGTGGCGAAGGCGGTGGGGAATGGGGTAAGTGGGATCCAGCCGCAGATCTGACCACTCAGGTTGCCTCCAATGGTGATCGCTTCTATATGGCCGGCAGGCCGGTGATCGAAGTGACCTCGGGGCAGCATGCGCTCTCTGATCTCAAAATCATGATTCCGCTGCTGCTGCTGACCATCTGCGTGGTGCTGTTTGTGCTTTTCCGCACGATGCGTGGTGTGCTTTTGCCTTTGGCCATTGTTGCGATCGCTTGTATCTGGAATGCGGGCGCCATGGCCTTTGCTGGTGTGCCGATGTACACCATCTCGACGATGTTGCCAGTGATCATGATCGCCGTTGGTATTGCTGATGCGCTGCATATTCTCAGTCACTTCCAGGATCTGGTGGTAGAAGACGCGCAGCGTGATCAGCGCAGCCTCGTCACTCAATTGATGAATGAACTCAACCCACCATTGCTAATCACCACACTGACTACCGTGGCTGGATTCCTGTCGCTGTGGTGGGCGCAGATGCCGCCATTCAGAATGTTCGGTGTGTTTACCGCGCTCGGTTTGGTGTTCTGCTGGCTGGTATCGATCACGATGGTGCCGGCGGCGCTGATGCTGATGCGTCCACGTGTCGGTGGTTATCTCGCGCGTCGCCGGGCGATGCGCATTCATAACGAGAATGGCTTTTTGGCGCGGGTGCTGGTGCGTGGTGCGACCGGCGTAATGAAGCACCGCGGGTTGGTGGCGGTGGTCGTGCTCGGGATAATGGCTGTGGTTGGTTATGGTGTGCCGCGTCTCTATGTCGATTCGAGCTGGCTTGGTGATTTCCGTAAAGATTCGGAAGTGGTCATATCGAACAACATGTTGAATGATAAGTTCGACGGCACGATTTTTCTCAATGTCGTTGTCGATGGAGGTAAGCCAGACGCGCTGAAGTCACCTGTGCTGCTCAATCGAATGCAGGATCTGATCAAACACGTCGAAGCCATGCCGTATGTCGGCGGTTCAGTATCGCTGATCGATTACCTCAAGACGGTTAACAAGAGTTTGCATGCGGGTGACCCGGCGTACAGTCTTTTGCCCGAGACGCAAGAGGAGATCGGAGAGTATCTCTTCCTGCTTTCTGTTTCCGGCCGCCCCGAGTTACTCGACGAAGTGGTCAATTACAACTACAGCATCGCTAACATCACTTTTGCGATTCGCACCGATCATACGCAGGATTTGCAGGCGATCATCAATGACACGCGTGACTGGGTTTCGCGTGAGATGAGCGATCTACCCGTCACGGTCAACTATGCCGGTTCAGCCAATAACTCTTCTGTCTGGGCAGAGCTGCTCATTACTAGCCAGATTCTGGCTATTTTGTTGTCGAAGATTGGCATTCTGGTGACAGCGGCGTTGCTATATCGCTCACTGGCGGCGGGCATCATTACTGTGATTCCGATTACGGTGACGACGGCGGTCGTTGCCGGCGCAGCGGGTTGGTTGAATATTCCGATGGATGTGTCGACCGTGCTTGCTGCTACTGTCGCCATCGGTGTCGGTGTCGACTATACCGTGCACTACATCTCACGCTATATGCTCGAAAGAGAACGCGGTATTGGTGAGCATGAGTCTGTACTCAGCGCGACGCGCTCTGCGGGTAAGCCGATTGTGTTCAATGCGGTCGTGGTTGCTGCGGGCTTCCTGGTGCTCGGACTGTCGCAGTTTCCGCCACACGTGAAGCTCGGTTACTTCGTCGCGACTTATATGGTGATCGCGTGTACGGTAGCGCTAGTGGTATTGCCGCTGGCGTTCGCATACCTGCGTCCGCGCCGCGAGCGGGCGCAAAGTACCGCAGCTTCTTCCTGAAGCTGCGGTACTCAGAGTTGCTTGATGAGTGCTTTCGAGTTGCGCTGATAGTTGTAGATTTGCTGGCGCTTCACCGGCAGATCGCTGATGCCGGCTTCGATGAAGCCGCGTTCGCGGAACCAATGCGCGGCATGTGTGGTTAGCACGAAGAGTTGAGAGAGTTCTTTTTTCGCTGCATCGATGGCGATGCGTTTTAGCAGCGCATCGCCATAGCCGTTATGGCGGTAGTCGGGATGCACTGCCAAGCAGGCGAGTTCACCGATGCGCTCTTCTGCAAATGGATGCAGCGCTGCGCAGGCGATGATCGTGCCATCGCGTTCAACGACAGTGAACTGCTCAATGTCGATCTCCAAATGTTCGCGCGAGCGCCGCACGAGCGTGCCGTCAGCTTCCAGTGGCGCAATCAGCGTCAGGATTCCACCCACATCGTCAATGCGTGCCTGCCGCGTTTCCTGGTAGAGGTCGGTGGTGATCATTGTGCCGATACCGTCACGCGTGAATAGCTCAAGCAGCAACGCACCATCGAGTCGTTGATCGACGAGGTGGGCGCGCCTTACACCGCCGCGACAAGCATCGAGCGCGTGACGTACGCCTTCGCGTAGAGCAAGCGCCAGCGTGGCGTTGTTGGCCAGCAGGGCTTCAGCATCACTGAGCGCAAGCTCTCTCAGCAATTGGCCGTCACCGTTTTCAATACCGCTCGCTTCTACCAGGCAGATGTATTTCCTTGCGTCGAGTGCGGCAGCCGCTGCAGCAGCAACTTCCTGTGCGCTGAGATTGAAAACTTCACCGGTAGGTGAATAACCAACGGGTGACAACAATACGATGGCGCCGGCGTCGAGCTGTTGCTTGATACCCGGTGCATCGATGCGCCGAACGGTACCGGTGTAGCGGTAATCAATGCCGTCGATGATACCGAGCGGTTTGGCGGTAACAAAGTTGCCACTGCCGACACGGATGCGTGCACCGGCCATGGGTGTGTTGGCGAGGCCCATCGATAGCAGCGCCGCGATTTCCATCGATACCGTGCCGGCGGCTTCCTTGACGCAGGCCAGCGCTTCTTCATCAGTGACGCGCAAACCGCCTAAGTATTGATTCTCGCCGCCGCGTGCATGGAGACGTTGCTCGATTTGCGGCCTGCTGCCATGCACCAGTACCAAACGGATGCCGAGACTGTGCAGAAGAGCGATGTCGTGCGCCAATTCGACGAAGCGTTGTTCAGCGATAATTTCGCCACCGAAAACGATGACGAAGGTTTGGCCGCGGAAGGCGTGGATATAAGGCGCTGAAGCGCGAAACCCAGTGACGAAGTGTTTGCCGTTTTCCATGGGATGTCTATGCCGAAATGATGACTAGTGTTTACTGGAAAAAGCTTTTAGCGTCGAGAGCTATCCTGCGGATAGAGCGCATATTTCTGACCGGAGCGGTCAGTTAAATTGTATCTTGTATACATGTACTAATTATATGTATATTAATCTCGCGATAGGTGACGGTGCGTATTTTCAGTAGCAGACGGCCATCGATTTCAACCAGGCAATAAGGAGATACCCCATGGAAAACACTCTCTCGATCACGGCGAGCTTGTCTTTTTCAATTCTGGCGATTGTCCTATTGTTCAGCCATATCATGAGCTGAAAAAATTCGGCAAAACAATCGCCTGACATCGATCAGCGCTGTACACCATAGGATTTCTAGGCGGACTAGGTCGGTCTGCCTAGAAATTCCTTACTTTTTTTGTATTCTTTTTCCCTGAGTGTTCTGCTAAGGTACCGATACTGCGCCGCTGAAGGGCTGTAGGCCGCAGTCGGAATCAACTCAAGTATTTGATGAATGGCAGACAGGAGGAAGGGGAATGATCGAGCATAAAATTACGGCTTTGCTGGGTGTATGCGCCATCGCAACCGCGGTCGGCCTGTTTTTCTCGCACCTGGGGGCTGGCTAAGGGCCGTACTGCGGAAGCGTTCCTTCCGTCAGAAATAAAAAAGGGGAGAACCCATTCGGTTCTCCCCTTTTTTATGGTCTGTATTCAGGGAGTAGGGCGAATGTTGGGATAGCTCCAGGGATTGGGGTTGGCCTGAGTTTCCTCGAAAAAGTTGTGCCAACTGTTCGCGTCGGGCATCGCCTGGCCGCCATTGATGTAAGTGTAAGTACCGTTACTTCCGCCGGGACTACTTCCACTTGCGGCAGGGCCGGCAAACTCATCAGTGCTAGGGGTGAAGGTATATCGGCCTGCGGTGATCACCGAATTTTGAGAGTCGGTATTCATATCAAAGGAAGTTGAAGACGGCCCACCACCCGGAGGACGAAGATTCTGCGGCGCGCCTGGGCCCAGCAGTTCCATCGTATTAGTGACCACGGAGGCTGTAGCGTCGCTGTCGTATTTATTGCCTGCTGAATTGATATTGACCGTGCTGCGGAATTGACCAGGCTGCTCAATGAGGTTGGTGATCGATGGCTTTTCATCGAAGCGGTTTTTCACGAAATCCAAGGTGAGCTCGCCATCTTTCAAGAACTGCTGCATCTGCACACGGGCTGGATTAGCGCTCATATTACCGCTGAAACCATTATCGTTGTCGAGCGGATTGTAGGCGTTACTGCCCTGTGGGTTCTCTGTTCCTATGCCGGTGCCGCCTGCTCCGCTGCTGGCGGAAACGTTGAGATTAGGATTGATGACGCCCGCACCCCCACCCCCACCAATAGCGTAATCGGCGCTACCCTCGGTGCAGGTTACTGGGCCACTGCACTGATCTCCTGTGGTGATGGCAAGCGCGTTGCCGTTGCTTGTGATCCGAATATAGACTTCTTGCGCGAAAACGGGTCCCGAGCTGTTACGCGGGTCGGTCGGGTTGTTCGCGGGGCCCAAGTCACCCATGATCATATGGAAGTATGAGACACCGCCATCTACGACCCTTTCGTATATAAAAGGCGTCTGGTTGGGAACGATGATCTGACTCTCTGGGACAGCCGAGCTGCCATGAATGACAGCATCCGTGAGAGTCTGGCTGTTGCCAAACTCATCGGTATACCCAAAGGTGCGGGGGAACGCGGGAGTCGTGTCAGCAGTCCAATTCAGATTGAATTCCGCATGACTCTGCGCGGCGGGAAATAGCGTCGCCATTGAAAGCACAACTAACAAGCACAACCAACTTGCTTGTGCTTTTGCGTCCGTGAGTGATTTCAAACGAACGTTCATGGGTTCGATTATAATACAACTATCTCCGCGCAACCAATCGCCGTCGACGCTGTCCGATGTCATATCGGCCGATGGTTCTCAGGTGACCAACGCCACTCATTTTCGGGGGGAGTTTGCGCATGGCCGCTCTCGCCCGCCAATCGGGAATGCAGGTATGACGTTCAGAATTATTTTTCCGCTAATCCTTGCTGGAAGTACTCTTGCTCTCAGTGGATGCTTGGAAGCTATAAATAACTTGGGAGGAGCGCAGGACGCCACCCTTGCCCGGCCGACTGCTCCAGCATTTCTAAAGTCGCCTGCGACCGAGGGGATCAGCTACCAGTCTGCGGATGTCACCGGCGAGACTGACTCCTACGGTCAGTTCACTTACCAGGTTTCTCAGGACGTGACTTTCTCAGTAGGTGCCGTGGCCTTGGGCACTATTACAAGCACCGTCGCGGCGCGTGGTGTGGTGACGCCGCTGGATCTGGTGGTATCAGATTCTGCAGGACCGACGACAATCACTAACAGCACAGTCCTGAATATCACCCGCTTCCTGATGATGCTGGACCAGGACGGTGATCCTAGCAACGGCATCGTGATCTCGCCCGAGGTGCGGGAAGTCGCATCTACGTGGAATCAAGTAGATTTCTCAAGCTCGAATTTTGAGGAGCAACTCACCGATATCATCAGCTCAGCCGCTAGTGTCGACGGTACCCCTCATGACTTGCCGGATGCCGCCGCTGCACAAGCGCATCTGCGAAATACGCTGACCTGTTTGTATTCAGGCGCTTTTCAAGGACAGATCGGTGGCGATGCCACGGGTTATTTTGCATTTACTGTGAGCCCTGAGAGCCGATCACTGGGGGGATTCGTGTTTAGTCCCGCGACGGCTGCCGGGCGATTGCGTACGTTGGTTGCAACTGACCAGCTTGATTTTACTCAAGCACAGCTCTCCTTGGTCGGCTTTGATCTGGATAGTGTGTCTTCATATCAATATACAGTGCGGTATAACGGCCTCAACCAGGTTACCGGTACATGGTTCCCCAGCAGCACTACTGGTACTGGCCAGGGCGGTACGCCGGGTAATCTGTCCGGTGGGCGTCTCACGCCGGCCACGTTGACGGTGAACTACCGTGCCACGGGGACGTTCAACGGTAGTTACGCGGGTGCTTGGGTGCTCGATATACCGCCACTCCCACAGACGGGTACAGTAAGGGTGCTGGGTCGTATGTATACGGTTAATCTCGATTCTAGTTTGACGCTGAACGGCGAAATAAGTCCGAATGGTAATCTCTCCATCACGGGTGAGGATGGCTCGACGCGCTTCGACGGGAATATCGATTTGACCACGTTGCATATCATTGGTACTTGGTCAAACGATTTTGCGGACCCGCGGGTTTCGGGAACGTACACCGGCGCGGCTTGCCGCTTGCTTTGATACCGCTATGCTATCGATATTCAACGGTTTTTTCAGATTTTCTCTCATCGCGCCTTTGGTAATACTGCTCGCGGCGTGCAGCGTCGGCGACGACAGCGCTTATGTTGGCGGGGGGGACAATTCTCCTGGTCGCCCGGTACCGACCCCCGAAATCGGGGCTATCGGCTACGGTATCAAGCAATTTCGGTTCACTTGGCCGCCGGTAACCAACGCTACGTCCTATCGTTTGTGTGAAGACCTTCACGCAGGCTTTGGTTGCGCCCCGCTCGGTTCGGATTTCGGTGCCAATACGTTCAAATATAACCATGATCTCTTTTTGCCGAGCCGCCGCAACGCGACTTATATCCTCACCTCTTGCGAGGGTGATACGGGCGATACATGTGCCAGCTCTGCGAGCAAAGCCGTCGGCCGCAGTCGCGATATCAACCTCAATTTCGCTGTAGGTTATTTCAAGGCGACCAACACGGCGGCGAATCAGCAATTCGGATCTGCCGTCGCTTTGTCGACGGACGGCAAAACGTTGGCGGTAGGCGCGCAAGGTGAGAGTGGCGCCGCCAGGGGCGCCTGTGATCCTGCTGATGATGCGTGTAAAAAAGCCCAGGCGACAGGTACCCAGATAGAAAACTCCCAGACAGGCGCGGTCTATGTCTATCGCCTGGCTGCTGAGGGTTGGACGCCGGTAGCGTATATAAAAGCACCCAATGCCGATCCTAGGGATCAGTTCGGTACTTCCGTCGCTTTGTCGGGTGATGGAACGGTGCTTGCTGTTAGCGCACCTAATGAGGAGAGTAACGCGACGGTGGTGTGTGACCCTAAGGATGAGCAGTGCAAAGCGGCGATGGATGACAACTCCATCTGCTCTGCCAGCAAAGTCGGCTGTAACGCGGGTGCGGGGGCTGCTTATGTCTTTGCGCTTACAGATAAAGGCTGGGTGCCGCAAGCCTATGTCAAAGCGCCCAATACGGCGAGAAATGACAAATTCGGTCAGGCGATTGCGCTGTCGCAGGACGGTCAGATTCTACTGGTTGGCGCGCCGCGATCCCAAAATCCAGATCCTAATGCCCCATCTGTAGTAAGTGGAGGGCGGCAGCACGGCGCAGTTCATATCTATGCCCACGAAAATGCAGGTTGGGCTTGGCAGCAATCCATTTATGGTGGAGGCCAGCAGTTTGGTTATGCGCTCGCAGTGAATGCCGGTGCAGATGTTCTTGCCATCGGTGCGCCCGCTGGCCCGCCAGCACCAGCGGTGGATGCTGGCGCGGTTTATATAGCCCGCAGGGGGGCGACGCCGCAAGATAAATGGAAACTAACAAACGAACGCTTCATCCTTCAACCTAATGATGCTAGTCCTAGTTCTGGCTGCTTGGATACTCCCGTGAGTAGTTTGAGTAGTTGTTTTGGTTTTGCACTTGCGCTTTCAGCGGATGGCAATCGTTTGGCGATCGGAGCGCCAACGGAGGCGAGCAAGGCAACGGGTATCACAACAGTTCCCGCGCTGGGTACCAACGACCAAGTGAACGCCTTGGCGCCTAATAGCGGAGCCGTTTATGTGCTCTCTTATTGCGTGGCACAAAATAATTGGTGTCCTGGTTACACTTTTATAAAACCTAGTCCCCCCAGTTTTATGGTTATTGGGGGAGCCGATCGTTTTGGTTCTGTGGTCTCGCTTTCAGGCGATGGTACGACATTGGCGGTTGGCGCCTATCAAGACGGTACGCTGATGGCTGGTATCGATGGGCCGGAACCAGGACCGTCTGACGACCCCGGCGATAGTGTGCAAAGCGGCGCAGCCTATGTTTTCGCGCGCCCGCCCAATAGCGAGAGCTGGAGTCAGTCAGCCTTCGTCAAGGCGCCGAACATGACAAAAGAAGCCCAGTTCGGTTGGTCGGTGGCGATGGCGCGCGATGGACAGACCATGGCGGTAGGAGCGTTTTTTGAAAATGGGTCTGACACTGGAGTAGTCAGTTCTGCGCTAAGCGAGGATAAAGTGGGTGGGGCCGGAGCGGTATATCTCTACTAAATGCTTTGAAATTTGAGTAGATAGAGGTGACCGGCCTCTAGCTGTTGTGGGTACATCAAGTTACACTGCCGGCTTGGGGGGAGTATCGGGGGATGTTGCCGAATGCGTATCTATGTTTTTGCGATGACCTTGGTGTGTGCTTCCTGCGCGACTACCACTCAGATCACGTTGCGTCACCCCACCAAACAGCTTGATTCACCTGAGTATCAGGAAGATCAGGGTGTTTGTCGTACCTATGCGAATTCTGCTGCACCGATGCAAATGACCCCCGGCCACGGCCCACAGCGTGATCTGCAGAGTTGGTCCTTTTATTTTTACCGTTGCATGCACGACAAGGGTTGGGAAGTGGTGGATCAGGATGGCAACTCTGTCAGTCCCACACCGCACGTAGCTGGGACACAAGTCCAGAGTAGTGATGCGATTCTGCCGCCTTAGCTTTTTGTTCGTCTCCTTCCATCGCATCTACGTAAACCCACTATTGGGTTCGTGCGTTTTCGCGAGTGTTGTGCAAGCATTGAACCTATCGTCATCCGGCATTGCATTGATAAATATCAGTCGATGTCCATGTGCAAAGGGCTGGGCCTAGTCCCGCTCGACCTTCGTCAAAAGGAGGGGCAAGTGAAATTTCTCGGTTCCATCTTCACGTTGAATAAGGCTGGCCGGTTGGCCGCGCTGTGTTTCATGGCTTTGTTAGCAGCGTGCTCTAACAGTGTTCCTCCTGGTACTCCTGGTAGTAATGGCGGCGGCGGCGGCGGCGGCGGAGATAGCGGTGGCGGTTCTAATATTGCTGTGACTGGTGTTTCAGTGAACAAACCATCGCTCAGTCTGGCGGTGGGCAGCAGCGATACGATTACAGCAACGGTTTTTCCAGACACTGCTACCAACAAGAAGGTGACATGGAAGAGCAGCGCGCCCGAGGTTGCCACTGTAAATGGCTCGGGTAGGGTCACCGCTGTGGCCTTGGGCGATGCCATCATCACCGTCACTACAGACGATGGACAAAAGACCATCTCTATTCCGGTGGCGGTGTCTTCAGGCATTACCTCCGTCACACCTCTTTCGGCGTCGCACGGTGCTATCGTCACTATTAAAGGTGTGGGTTTTGGTGGGACGCCGGAAGAAAATAGCGTGGCGTTCGGCAGCGTCCCCGTGAAGGTAACCAATGTGGAGGTGATCCCTGAGACGGCGGAAACCTCCAGCTCTATGGTGCTCACGGTCGAAGTGCCCAAAAATCTCGCTGCCTCCGGCAATGTGCGAGTGACGGTGGGGAAGCAAACGGCGGTTTCTACGGCGACTTTCACGTATGTGCCGATTTATGTCGTTAGTACGTTGGCGGGTAGCAATACCGCGAGCTTTGCCGATGGCGTGGGCACGGCTGCGATATTCAATCACCCCGAGGGGGTTGCTGTGGATGCCACGGGCAAGGTGTTGTATGTGGCGGATACGGGCAACCACCGCATTCGCAGCATCAATATTGACGACACCGTAGACAGTGGCGATGCGAAGGTTAAGCCTTTCGGCATGGTCGAGACTTTTGCGGGTAGTGGAGAAGCGGACTTTTTCGATGATATTGCTATAGCGGCGAAATTTCGTTCTCCTGCCGGCGTTACTGTGGATACTGCGGGCAATGTGTATGTGGCGGATACCGGCAACCACCGCATTCGCAAGATCGACAAGGACCGTGTAGTTTCGACCTTCAAGGGGGACGGAACAGCAGGCTTTGTTGATAGCGTCGCCGACCTCGTCAGTGGCGGTGTGACGCCGGGGAGATTTAACTCTCCTCGTGGCATCGCTGTGATCCCTGAGAAAGATGCCGATGGCAATGTGTCGAATGTTTGGTATGTGGCAGATACTGGCAACCATAGTATTCGCCGCATCACCATCAACGGTGGCGTGGCGACCTTCGCGGGTAGTGAGGGGAAAGCAGGCTTTCTTGACGATACCAGTAAAAAAGCACAATTCGACTCTCCTGCCGGTATCGCCGTGGACGCCGCATACAATGTGTATGTGGCGGATAGGGGCAACAACCGCATTCGCCGCGTCACACCTCCCACCAAAGTTACTCTTGATGATAATACGGTGGTTACCCTTGATGGCACGGTAAAGACCTTCGCGGGTGAAGAAGTAGAAGGGAGTGGGGTTAACTCTCCTTACGGCGTCGCTGTGGACGCTAAATACAATGTCTATATTGCGGATACCAACAACAACCGTATCCGCAAAGATATCCTCACTAACGCCGACGGCCCAAGTGGTCTGACAACCACTGTCTCTACTTTAGCGGGTACTGGAGCATCGACACCCCTGATCGATGACACCACCCCTTTATCTGCGACTTTCAATGCTCCTCATGGCGTTGCCTTTTATAGTGTTACCGTGAGCGGTGTGCCTATGACGTATGTGTACATAGCGGATACCGACAACAACCGTATTCGCAGAATCGCGCCGGAGTAGGCTCAGGACAGGAAGCTCGAAAACCGCAGCAACGATGGGCGGGCAAGTACAGCTCAGTGTTTGGATTAGGATCGTTGCGAGCTATCAGGAATCAAGGAGCGTCATCACCAGTGCGGGGTGATGGCGCTCTTTGCTTTTGTTGGGTAATACCAATGCGCCGCGGAATAATGGCAACTATAAGTACTGTCTCGAAAGCGCCATGCTCGTTTATGAGCACACCTAGAAACTGAACGAAACACCTGCCGACGTCGAGATGTTGCTGTAATCACCCAGTGAGGAGCTTTGCAACCCGATGGCGGTTGCCGAGTCTTCGGGCGACAGGATGAATCCTGTTGGCAGGTTCGATTCGTTAAATCGATAAGACATATTAGCGAACAGGCGCAAGCTGGTTGACAGATAATAGTTTATTCCGAGAGACATATTCTGCATGAAATTCACTCGATGCCGGGTATAGAGCGTTAGGGAGTCCGGATAGGTGTATTGCAGGTATGAGGTGTTGTAGCCAGCGTTTGCGCTCAGACCTGGGCGCAGGAAACGGATCAACTGTGCTGATACGCTGTGACTGGTATAGGCGAAATCGCTGCCGACGCTTGTGGTGTTGTTATTGATGCCGTAGTTGTAGCCGAGCGTCCAGCGCCAACCGGTGCCGAGCTGCTGATTGACGGTGCCGCCGATGGTGTAATTATTGGCATCAAAGATCGGCGAGGTTGCCGATCGCATCTGGTTTGCGCTCAGGGTGAAATCCCACAATCCAGAACCGACCTGCCCGTCTCCAAGCCAGCTCAGCCATTTTGGCATGGTGAATGAGCCCGATATGGTTCCGCTCACTTCGTCTGTGGTGCTTTGCTTGATTTGGAGTAGCAGCAATTCGCCGCTGTTGTGGGTGTAGTTCAGAGAGTAATCGAGTCCTTTCCAATACGCTGAAACGAAGGGGTTATAACCCAGAGAAAGCATATCGAATTGCCCGCGATGGAAGGTCTGATAGCCTCCAGTCAAGCTGATACCGAGGAAAATCGGTCGACGATACAGTTTGCGCCGATATGTCACGCTAGTGTTCAATGACGAACGGAATTCTTCGCTGGGATTGTCGCGGCTGAGATTGAAGTTACTGTCGTAGCCAGATTGGTAGCCCACACTATAGGAAAAGCCGTCGAGGCGTTGAGAGAGGGCTGCCAAACGTTCCCGCGCGGTCACTTCGAGACCGCTAGGTAAAGTGCGCGCCAGTGCGGTTCGGTACGCATCGAGTGCGTCTTCCTCACGACGCATCTGTTCATACAGCATGCCGAGACTTAAGTGTGCCGGACCATGCTGGGGTACGATGCGGATCACTTCCTCATACTCATGCGCGGCTTCTACGTATGCGCCGCGGGCGGCGAGCAGCATGGCCAGATAGAAGTGGGCGGTATAATCGTCCGGATTGCGTTCGGCGATAGCACGGAAGCGGCGCTCAGCTTCTTCGTTGCTCCCTTCAGTGGCCGCACGCCGCGCCGCGGCGGACTCCAGCTTGTTGTTCAGTGCTGCTATCAGCAGGGGGGGCTCCGTCAGCAATTCAAGCGCGCGCTGATAAGCACCTTCAGCCAATTTAAATTCCGACAGCATGTCATAAATTTCGCCGAGCTTTGCCTGTGTCATGCCGTCTTCAGGCTTCAGACGCAGCATGTTTTCGTATGCTTCGCGCAAGTCCGTTGGGCGGTTGAGGGTTTGGGCAGCGGCGGCAAGTCTCGACCATGCCTCATAATCGTCAGAATTGTCGATCAGTGGCGCACGTCGATCCTGAATCAACTTGTCCTGGGTTTGTTGCCGTAATTGCGCGCCCGCTTCTCCCGCATAGAGAGTAGCGAGCAGTTGTTGCGCGTCCTTGGTGGCTGGGCTGTTACCGCTGGCGATACGCGTCTCTTCCAGCTCGCGCGTACCGTCTTCCTTGCGCTCTAATTCGAGATAAAGCGCGGCTAGCCTGAAATGGACATCGGGACTATCGGGGCGCTGGGCGGCCATTTTCTTTAGTACGTCCAGAGCCTGATCTTTCTGATCGAGACCGTGATAAGCAACGGCGAGATTGATGGCGGCGCTGATATCATTGGGATCAATGGAGAGCAGCTCTTGAAACAGGTCTCGTGCTTGAGCGAAATTACCTTCCTTGATAGCAGTCGTTCCCTGCAGCGAGAGGATGCGGCTGCGCAGACTAGGGGCCATATCGCTATCCGGTGGTAACATCTCAAGCAGTTTGTGATACTGAGCGATAGCCTGATCGGTTTGATCAGTGTGCTCGTAAATCTCGACGAGAAAGGAACGTAATTTGACGTTTTCTGGTTGCTGTGCAATTAACGCTTCCAGCAGATGCTGAGCGCCCGCAGTGTTGTTATCGCTGATGTAACCACCGAGGATTTCACGCAATAGCACATCGTCTCCGGCATGCTGCTGCAGCAAGCGCATGAATTGCTGTTGTGCGAGCTCTGGATTCTGGCGTGCTTCGATGCGTGGCGACAGTACGCGTATGCGATCGTTTACCCCGCCTATTTCGGGCGCGCCGGGAGGAGCTGTGGCGATGACTAGGCGGTATTCACGCAGTGCTGCCGCGGGATCGCCGAAACTATCGAGGCCGCGGGCGAGCACCAGGCGTACGCGGTAGTTGTCTGGCACTAGCGCTGCGCTGCGCGCAAGCGCGCGCAGCCCCGCTTCGGGGTTTTTGAGCTGAAGCTGGAGGTTGCCGATGAAGTACAGTGCTTCGGCGTGACTAGGCTCCAGCGTCTGTGCGGCCTCCGCTGCGCGTAGTGCTCCCTGCGAATCACCGCGTGCCATGCGTGCTCTCGCTTCATTGAGCAGACTAGGCACATCCTTTAGGGCTGCAATGGTTGGGTCGTCCACGGGCTCGGTTTTCCCCGAAATTCCCATGGCGGTGCCTTTTGACAGTCGCTCGATCTCTTTCTGTGCTTCGATTGCTTCGGATGCGCCTGGTGGTGCCATTGCCACTACGGTGCGTAATTGTTGCAGCGCTTCCTGTGGGGTGGCAAAACGTTCATAGGCGCGGGCTAGCGCTAGGCGCAGGCGATAATTGTTCGGCGATAGTTGTAGGCTTCTCTCTAGCGCCTGTAAGCCCGGCTCCATGCGATCGAGCTGAAGATTGACGTTGCCGATGAGAAATAGCAGTTCCGCATCGTCGGGCTGCTTGGCGCGCGCGAGCTCGAAGGCTTCCAGTGCGCCTTCAGGATTATTGCGCGTAAGGCGTTGTTTGCCTGCGGCGATCAGAACCTCGGTATCGGTATCTGGACTCAGCGCTATGGTGCCGACTTCATCAAGCGTTCGACCTACTTCCAGCTCAGTGATACGCTTTCTGGCGTCCTCGGCTTCTGGCGCTCCTGCGGGTGCATCTTGGATAACACGGCGATATTCACGCAGCGCGTCCTCTCGGGCTCCCGCCTTTTCCTGAGCTTTCGCTAATTGCAGGCGCACGCGATAACGTTCCGGCGCCAATTCGACGCTGCGGGTAAGCGCGGTAATACCTGCTTGAAGATGCTCAGCCTGGATGTAAAGAAAGCCAGCGAAGAAGAGCGCCTCGGCATTATCAGGGTCCTGCGCAATGGCTTCCTCGAAAGCGCGCAAGGCTTGCGCGGAGTTGCCTTCCGCGATGTGACGGCGGCCTTCAGCCACTAGCGCGGCACTCTCATTCGCTGATTGTGCGTAGATCGGCGTCGACATCCAGGCGCCGCCGAGCATGAGCAGTAAGCTCAGCGCCGCTAGGTGTTTTGCTCGTTTCGCACGTCCCGTGATGCTCATGGCATTTTTGCTGCGCTAGAAGTAGTACGTTGCTTTGATTGCAGCCTTCCAGCCGCTGAAATCGAGCTTGAGATCGCGATACTCGCCGTCAGGCCCGGTTTTGTATTGCATGCGGCCGTTGTCTCCCGCCTGCCCTGGGTAGTGGATGATGACGTTGTCCGTAGTGAGGAAGTCGGTAAGGAGCTGTGCGTTACCGAGATCCATTTTCCGTATTCCCAGGTCATAGCTTCCTTCGAGCCCAAGGGATATACGATTACTGATAAACCATTCTCCGCCCGCCGTGCCCTGGAGCAGGACTGCGCCGGTTGTTTGGGCTAGGGTGACGGATGTTTTGCGAAAGCTGCGTGCATCGCCGCTGAGAAAAATGGTGGTGAAATCCTCGCGGTAATTGATGTCGTACATCTGGTGTAGCGTGCCGGCGAGGTAAAGCCGGTATTTCCCAGGCTCGGAACGCATCACATGGCGCCAGCCTAAATAGAATTCGGTATACGACAGACTGGCATTGCGCTGCGCGTCAATATTTTCGAGTGCGCCTTGGATAGGCATGATGGTAACGCCAGAGACCGATGAGCGCGCCTGCCAGGTGCCCACGCCAAATAGCAGCAAGTTGCGATCGTTGTGGCGCCACTGGATTTCAAGCCCTGCCATTGGGCTGGGATTCAGGGGCTCTAAAGGCATTTCCAACAGGAAAGAGCTTTCCTGGTTGCTGGTGGAAGGGTCAATGAACTGCGCGGTGCCTTCGAATGGCGCGCGAAAGAGGCCCCTGTTGAGAGCTTTCAAGGATGGGGAGTATAGCCCGAGAAACGGAGAGATTCCCCACTGGCGCGCTTCGGCTTCCTGGGCGCGAACAGGGGGGCAGGCGAGCAGCGCAGCCGCAACAGCGATACTGGAGATGGCGACAAATGCGCGCATCAGTTCGGCCTTTCGCTGCGAGCAGCGTCAGAACATATATTTGAAATTGATATAGACTCGATCATTGTCATGGAAGTTACCGACGAACTGTGAACGCTGATCAAGCACCGTTGGCTGTCCAATCTGATTGGAAAGGACGCCGAACTGGGATGACGCGCCGGAAAAGAAATTTGCCCCCAGGGTGACATTAAAGTGGTCGGTGAGACGAAAAGTCCACGCTGGATTTAGATACGTCTCGCGCTGGTTGACAAAACGAATCGCGAGTATTTCAAACAGGATGCCGCTTTGTGCGAAATCCTTGCGTATGAATAAATTGATGCTGTTGTCGAAGCGGCTCTGCACCATGGCGATGTCGTAGTCGAGAATGATCCATTGCGTGATGCCGGGGGCAATGTCGAAACCCGCCCAGTTAAATTCCAAGCCAAGCCCCCAACGGATATGGTCACTCTGGACTTCGCCGAGGTTGTCAAGAAAGCCGTCTCGATTACGATCGACATCGATGACCGCGAAATACTTCCCGGTGACATAAGTGCCTTCGCCTTTCACGATCATGTCCCCCACCTGGCGGCTGAAAGTACCGCCGTACATGTTCATGCGCGTGTACGTGGCTAGAAACTTTGGGTTATCTGCCTCGTTCTGATTCAGCAGCAAGCTCCGGAATACGGTCGGAAAATCATCCCAAGTGTAGAAGTAACTCAGCGTTACATCGGTGTTCCAGATGTAGGTACTGTAACGCAGCCCGATCTCTGAATTCTTGAGCGTAAAGGAGTCTGGCTCGGTGGTGCCGGGCACGCGCTGCAACAGCTCCCACTCTGAGCCTGGTGGCGCTGGTTTGTGGAAGTGCAGATCAGGTATCCATAGCAACTGCCAGGTATCGTCACCGCGAAAATACTCGAACTTGGCGGTCCACAGCGGGATACGGTAATCAATCAGGTCAGGCATGATCAGTTCGCGAAAGTCGACCGGATTGACTTCGTCCACGATGCGTACGCCTTCGAGCACACCCCAGACTACGAACTGACGTCCAACGCGAATATCCAGATTGTCGAATAGGAAATCGACATAGAGTTCGCGTACCTCCATGCCCATGGAGTCGCGATCCTTGCCCAGATTGAACAGAAAGGCGAGCGGTTGGTCAGAGTTCCGTGCGAGGCGCGCGGCGATGGTGTCGTAGTCGAACAGGTCATAGGCCATGTCGTACCAGGCCACACCGGTGAAATTGCCTTTGATGCTCGGGCTGAAATCGTAAGTCGCATTCAGATAGCCAACGTTGCGCATTTTGGTGATTGAGCGCGGTTGTTTGATTCGAAAAGCCGTCTCATTCTTGAGATAGCCACTCCATTGGATGGAGTTGGAATCAGACTGGGGCGACGAGCTCGGAAATGCGAGTGGCTCATCGCCGCTAGCGGATTCTGGAAACAGGGGATCGTCGGTTAGGCTGGGCCTATTGGTGAGCAGCGGAGAGGAGTTCAAACTCTGGCCCCAGACTTGAGCTGATCCGCCAACGAGGAGCGCGCTTATCAGTGCCACATGCGGCAACACATTCCTGATCAGCAAATGTCCCCCTCTTACCGGCGGTCAAGGCCACTGGGCCGTTCCCCGGGCACATCCAGATGTGCCCGGGGAACGTTACGTTGTTGCCAACGCTGGCTTATCGGCCGCCGCGCGTCAGATTGCGTTCAGAGAACACGTCGTCACTCAGCCCAATGTTCACCTTGGCTTCGCTGACTTCGAAGATGGAGCGGTGATTGGTTTGCACATTGTGCACGTTGACCTCGCTCCACAGCCAAGCGTCATCAATACGCTGCCATTTGATGGACTGCTGTTTCAGAAGTTCACCTTTCGGATCGTAGTAGTCAATTTGCTGTTTGTGGCAGTCGTCCCAGTTGTTGGTCATCACGTACTGGGAAACAACATGGCTATAAAGCTGCAATGTACCCGGACGCGGAACGCTCTTGATGTTGATGATTTTTTGCCCGTCGTGTTCTTCCGCACCCAGGACGGTATGATCGTCCTCATCGAGACCGCGCGGGCTGATATCGGCATAGGTCAGATCTGAGCCAAGGAAGCTGTCACCGGGATCACGCACCGAGACTCGGCGGGTTTTCTTGAGTGCCGGCAGATAGATCCACTGCTCAGCGTTTTTGCCGGTATAGGCCCAGCGCATGAACGCAGAACCTTGGGCATCCGGCGGGTACTCCGTGAATAGCACCATCTTTTCGGTGATACCATCACGGCCTTTGAAGTCTTTCCAGTAACGCCGATAGATATTGACCTTGTCATTGGCATCGCGGTCGCGCAGGGTGATTTTCAGCCGCGTCTGTTGATCTTCACCGGGATAGCGTGCGTCGCATTTCTGGACGATGTCACGCGCGGTGATCTGCGGCGCTTCCTGTGCCGTGCTGATCGTCGGCGCCAGCCCTGCCGACAAGGCAACTGCCAGTATCACGCCTGTTTTACGCATAAAACTGATCTCCTTCACGAAACAGCATTAGTTTTAGGGCTATTTTAAAGTGCCGATTTGGTGGGGTATCGGCGCGACCTTCTTGCCAATCTGGTCGCTGCGGCGGGTAGCGGTAAAGCTCAAGGTATCCCGGCAAGCGGCCGAAATTATAGCAAAGGGATTTTGTAGGCGCATCCAGCATAGCGATGCCCTAATTTTAAGAGGCGACCCCTGGCTGAATTTCGCCTGGTCGCAGTGACTGGTCCGGCATCAACGATCCGGACTCTGCCTGGAGAGAGACCATGATGAAAAAACGTATAGAAAGATTTTGTGGTTTGGCTTTCGGCTCTGCTGCTTTTTTGGCTGCAGGTGCTGCACTGGCAGTTCCGCCGACAGGTTTTGGCGGTTATGGTAATTTTTCGACGAGCGCCGGCGTCGTCACGGTGGCGTGCCCGGCGGGTTACACGTGCGCGAATCTGATCGCGGCCGGCAC
>JAITWN010000109.1 GCA_031285245.1 Chromatiales bacterium
CATTACCCGGCGCAAAACCCGGCCTTGCCAATGTCATCACTGTGATCGCTTTGCTCTTGTATGGCTGGCGCGCGGCGCTTTGGGTTGGATTGCTGCGCGTGCTGGTCGGCAGCATCGTGATTGGTACGTTCCTGAGTCCAAGCTTCGTGCTCAGCCTGAGCGGGGCACTTGCCGCACTCGTGGTCATCAGTTTGATGCGGGCCTTAGCGCCCAACGCTTTCGGCCCGGTGGGTTATTGCCTAGCGGCCGCCATGGCACACATGGCGGCGCAGTTTTTCGCTGCTTATCTGCTGTTCATTCCGCATCCCGCGCTACTTGGACTCCTGCCGGTGTTGATGACACTCGCGGTATTTTTCGGCCTGACGAGCGGTATCATAGTGCGAGCCACCATGACACAACTGCCGCTCACTACCACACCATGAATCAGGCGCTTCCCCTACAAAACGCGATCACGCCCACCGACCGCCTCGGCATGACGCTGTTTCTGGCGGCCGTGGTGCACGCCATCATCATTCTGGGGGTTTCCTTCACCAGCGAATTGACGCGCCCACCACAGCTCAAAACCCCATCGGTGGAAATCCGGCTGGTGCATCAGCGCAGCGAAAAAGCACCAGAAGAAGCGCTATATCTCGCGCAGGCAAATCTCGAAGGCGGCGGCAATCTCGATCACGATCAAAGCCCGAAAAGCCCAGCATTCGTTCCGCTCGACCCCAAACAGCCCGGCATGGACCGCGAGATACGCATGCCCGCTTCCGCGCCCGAGGTGCGCCCACGCCAAGACATCAAACCGCTGACCGCGAACAAGTCAGACCAAAAAACGCCGAATACTGAAATCGCGCCTGAAACACAGCACCAACCACTCACCGCCGATCAATTGATCGCGAGCAGCATGGAGATCGCAAGCTTAAGCGCCGAGATCAGCCAATCGATGCAGCAATATGCGCAACGCGGCAAACATCGCCACATCATCTCCGCGCAGAGCATGGAATACCGCGATGCCGCTTACCTCGATGCCTGGCGCGCCAAAGTCGAGCGCATCGGCAACCTGAATTACCCCGACGAAGCCAAGCGTGGCAATATTTCCGGCCGATTACTGCTAGATGTCGCCATCAATGCCGATGGCACGCTCAACAACGTCACACTGCTGAAATCTTCAGGCTCTAAAGTGCTCGACAATGCAGCGATGCGCATCGTGCGCCTAGCGGCGCCTTTCGCCGAATTCTCCCCTGAAATGCGTACCGATACGGACGTGCTGCACATTACCCGCACCTGGGAATTCCTAGATAGCCAGCTCAGCGCTAATCATTGAGCATCGAACAATCCCGCGGGCTGAGCTAAACAACGCAAAGCTCACATCTATACTCACCCTCTCCCCCTAACCGGCTGCGCCCCCTTCGCTACGCTCTCCCCACAAGTGAGACCTCTGCGAAACTGAGTTCAGCACAAAACCCTGAGGGTCACTGTCGGGATGTCGTCTGACGAGGTGCGGTTTTCTGAAGCATCAACAAACCTTTCGAGCGACGCTTCACGGGCTTCGATGACAAGATCGTTGCCTTGTACGCGCGCGGCATGACGGTGCGGGAGATTCAGGGCTTTCTGCGGGAGCAGTACGGCACCGAAGTGTCGCCCGACTTCATCAGCACGGTGACCGATGAGGTCATGGCGGAAGTCACCGCCTGGCAGGTCAGACCGCTTGAAGTGATGTACCCGGTGGTATTCTTCGACGCGCTGCGCGTCAAAATCAAAGAAGAGGCCGTGCAAACCTGCATCGTTCACTTGATCCGCAACAGCCTCGATGACACCGGCTGGAAAGATCGCAAGGGGCTGGCCGTGGCGATTCGTCCGATCTACACCGCGGCGAGCGCGGAGGCGGCTCACGCCGAGCTGGAGGCGCTTGCACAAGGTCCTATTCCCGATGGTGGTGGCTGCCTGGCGCAATGCCTGGGACCGCGTGATTCCGTTCTTCGCGTTTCCGCCAGGGGTGCGCAAGGTGATCTACACCACCAACGCCATTGAGAACGTCAATGCGCAACTGCGCAAGATCATCAAGACGCGGGGACACTTCCCGATCGATGACGCCTCCACCAAGTTGATCTGGTTGGCGCTGCGCAACATCACCCGCCAGTGGAGCCGGGCAACTCATGACTGGAAGACAGCCATGAATCAGTTCGCTATCCTCTACCAAGAACGATTCATTCGCTCTGCCGTGTGAGTCTCAATCAGCCTTGAACACGGAATTTATGACAGACCTACTTATTTAGGCAGCAGCATCTTAGCTGAGTCAATGAAGATTCTTCAAAAATCAGCGCTACTCAGAAAGCTTTCAAAGCATCTGCCCTATTCACTTCGGGTGAGAATAAAGCGCATAGCTATCAGTTTGGGAAAATTCCAAACGGATAGCTATATTAGCTGGATCAGGGAGTGCGATACATTATCAGAGCAAGATTATCGTGCGATTGATCGGCATATCATGGCATTGGAATATAAGCCACTAATATCAGTAATTATGCCCACGTACGAGACGCCGGAATGGGCACTTCGAGAGGCGATTGACAGTATCAAAGGACAGCTCTATCCGAAGTGGGAGCTGTGTGTAGCTGATGATGCTTCGCCCAGCCTGCATGTAGAGAAGATTCTTCGCGATGCGGCGGCTGTAGATTCCCGGATCCGTTGGATGCGACGCGAGAGGAACGGAAATATTTCAGCCGCCTCGAATTCGGCGATTTCTCTAGCGACCGGAGAGTTCATCGCCCTGATGGATCATGACGATGTCCTGTCACCACGTGCGCTCTACGAAGTGGTTGTGGCGTTAAACAAGAATCCGAGACTCGATGTCATTTACAGTGACGAAGACCAGATTGACAAAAACGGTCAACGACATACTCCCTACTTCAAAACCGACTGGAATATCGATCTTCTGCTTAGTCAGAATATGATCAGCCATCTTGGAGTCTATCGACGCTCGCTAGTGGAGCATGTCGGTGGTTTCAGGGAGGGATTTGAAGGTAGCCAAGATTATGACCTTGCGTTGCGCTGCGCTGATGCCACGTTAGTTGATCGCGTTCACCACATTCCCGCTATTCTCTATCATTGGCGCCGTGATTTTGGTACGGCTTCTTATTCGGAGCGAAAGTTAGAGGCATGCTGGGATGCAGCGCGCCGTGCTATCGCCGAACATTTACATAGGTGCAACGAGAAAGGGCGAGTGGGGCCCCATCCGAAACGGCCAATGTGGAGCCGCGTCAACCGCATGGTTCCCGAGCCTGCGCCACTGGTATCGTTAATCGTATCGGGGCGTGATGAACATTTTCTTGAGCGTTGCGTAAGTGGTCTCCTCTACCGTACCAACTATCCTCAGGTTGAACTTTTAATTGCAGATCAGGAAGGCGGATCATTTCAGACACATG
>JAITWN010000014.1 GCA_031285245.1 Chromatiales bacterium
TGTCGATGGTCGCCATCACACCGGCGTCAATTGGGAACGCGACCTGCCCGACCTCGATGCCACGACGGATCGACAGCGTACCCTGGCCTTCTGGCGCAGGATCACCTTCGACGACGTTACGCAGATCGAAAGTCTGCGGGGCGGGCAGGTCGCGTTCCCAATTGACGCCGGTGTGATGGCGACCATCGACATTGGCGCCGCAGACGAAATCCGCCACGGCGGCAGCGGCATGATCGACCAGCACGGGGATCGACAAACCCAGCGGCCCGATGGAGCCTGCATCACAGCCCGCTACCGCGCGTATCTGTGCTGGCGAAGCAAACGTGAAAGGCTCAGCGATCGCGGGCAGCTTCTGCACTTTGATCGGATTGATTTCATGATCGCCACGCAGCACCAGCGCGACGACTGTGCTTTCCGTGCCGAGCACCAGCAGCGTTTTCAGGCACTGCTGCGCGGGCACGCCGAGGAAGGCGCTGACTGCTTCAATGCTGTGCTTGCCGGGAGTCTCGACGGTCTGCATCGTCTTCGATGCCGCGGTGCGCGGCTGCGGATACGTTTCTGCGAGTTCGACGTTGGCAGCGTAGTCGCTGCCACTCGCGAAGGCGATGGCGTCCTCACCAGAGGCAGCGAGCACATGGAATTCATGCGAATACGCGCCACCAATGGCGCCGGTATCCGCGCGCACCGCGCGAAATTCCAGACCCAAGCGTGTGAAGATGCGGCTATAGGTTTGATACATCACATCGTAGGTTTCTTGGAGCGAGGTCGCGTCGATGTGAAAGGAGTAGGCGTCCTTCATCAGGAATTCGCGTGCGCGCATGACGCCAAAGCGCGGGCGGATCTCATCGCGAAATTTGGTCTGGATCTGATAGAAATTTGCCGGCAGTTGCTTGTAGCTGCGAATCTCGCGGCGAATGAGATCGGTGATGATCTCCTCGTGTGTCGGTCCGAAGCAGAATTCGCGGTCGTGACGATCACGAAGACGCAGCAGCTCTGGCCCGTAATAATCCCAGCGTCCTGATTCCTGCCACAGCTCCGCCGGTTGTATCGCCGGCATCAACACTTCCTGCGCGCCGGAACGATCCATCTCTCTGCGCACCACGCCTTCGACTTTGCGCAGCACGCGCAGACCGAGCGGTAGCCAGGTATAAAGACCAGCCGCGAGGCGGCGAATCATGCCGGCGCGCAGCATCAAGCGATGGCTGACGGTTTCGGCGTCGGCGGGATCTTCTCTGACGGTAGCAAGCAGATAGCGTGAAAGGTGCATGATTAGAAGCTATTCCAGGCTGATTTACGTTTCCAGCGGATCTTGGGGACGATCAGGCCGAGCAGCATGCCGATCAACAGCACGCCAGCGCCAGCGAAGAACCAGTCCCGCGCTTTACGATCCTTCAGTGAGTCCGTTTGTTGCTCGAGCATCTGGTGATCGCGTTCGAGGCGATTCAAGCGCTCTTTGAGCGTGCGGTTTTCATCATCGAGAGCAATCGCGTTTGCCGACGTGCGGCGAATTTGGGTCAGTTCCTGCTCCTGAGTCTGATTGGCGCGCGTGAGTTCTTCCACGCGTTTGTTGAGTTCGGAGTTGCTGCCGGTGGTGCTCTTATGTGCTTCCTGAAGTTCGCGGATGGTGGCGTTGCTCTTGGCGAGATCCTGCTCAGCGCGCGTCAAGCGGTCGCGAGGGATTGGCGTATTTTCCAAGAAGCGGCTCATCAACCAGCCTTCCTGTCCTTGCGCGGTGCGTATCCGAACCCAGCCGCTGGTATTTTCTTCCAGCACGGTGACCGCAGTGCCACTGCGCAACATGGCAACGATGCGGTGTTGATTGCTATCACCGCTGCGCAGATCGATATCGAGCTGATCGGTGACGTAACGCGTGGGTTGTGCGAAGGCGGAGCTGGCAGTGAGCGCCAGCAGAATCAGGGCGAGGTATAGCGATTTCACGATTTCCCCATGATCGATTTGTGGGATCTGAATTTTGGACTGATTTTTCGTTGTCGGCAGACAGCGAGCGGTATCGCTTCTCTGCCGACAGGGCCCGGTGCCTGAGCGATCAGGTACCGGGGCGAAAGCGATACTCAGGCGCGCGCACGTTTCGCGACGAGCTTGCGTTCCCAGTCGAGAGCGGTGCGCACGATGAATTCCAGATTGTCATGGCGCGGCTGCCAGCCAAGCGTCGCGCGAATGCGATCGGCATTGGCGGTAAGCGCGGGCGGATCGCCAGCGCGGCGCGGCGATTCGACGATAGTGATGCGTTGCCCAGCGACGCGCTGCACGGTGTCGAGCACTTCGCGCACGCTGTAGCCATGACCATAACCGCAATTCAGGATGTTCGATGCACCGCCCGCGCGCAGATGATCGAGCGCTTTGAGATGGGCGGCAGCAAGATCTTCGATGTGGATGTAATCGCGCACGCCAGTGCCATCAGGCGTCGGATAATCCGTGCCGAAGATGGAGACTTTGTCGCGCTGGCCGGTCACGACTTCGCAAGCTACCTTGAGCAGATGCGTGGCCTCGGGCGTTGATTGACCAATGCGGCCAGCCGGATCAGCGCCAGCTACGTTGAAATAGCGCAGCACGATGTAGCGCAGTGGGCATGCAAGCGCGAGATCGCGCAGCATCCATTCGCTCATCAGCTTGGAGCGACCATAAGGATTGATCGGCTCGAGCGGCGCATCTTCGACCACCGGAATGTGCTCGGGGATGCCGTACACGGCCGCGGTCGAGGAGAAAATGAAGTGCTTGATGCCAGCGCGCTGACAGCATGAGAGTAGCGAACGGGTGTTGGCGGTATTGTTGTGGTAGTACTTCAGTGGATCCGCCACCGACTCCGGAACGACGATATTGGCCGCGAAGTGCAACACCGCACCGATGTTGTGTTCGCGTAGCAGCGTGTCGACCAGCTTGGCATCACCGGTGTCGCCCACCACGAGTTCGCCGTAAAGGACCGATTCGCGAAAGCCGGTGGAAAGATTGTCTAGCACGACCACGCGCTCGCCGCGCTCACCGAGCTGACGGACCACATGACTACCGATGTAGCCGGCGCCGCCGGTGACCAGATTTGATTGCTGCGTCATATGCATCCGATGCTTGTGTGGTCAGTAACGAAAACGACGCACTTTACGCGAGAGCTGATCGACTGTAAATCGCGCGCCACTGAACCGCAGGC
>JAITWN010000187.1 GCA_031285245.1 Chromatiales bacterium
GAGACCGATGTCGATCGCATCATCGCCGAGGCGGGTAAGCTTTCGCCCGGCGTCATCGTTATCGATTCCATTCAAACCATGTTTTGCGCTGAGCTTCAGGCCGCGCCCGGCGCGGTTAGCCAGGTGCGCGAAAGCGCTGCGCGGCTGGTGCAATACGCCAAGCAGAGTGGCTGCGCGCTGTTTCTGGTTGGTCATGTCACCAAGGAAGGCATGCTTGCTGGTCCGCGCGTGCTCGAACACATGGTCGATACCGTGCTGTATTTCGAAGGTGATTCTGGCAGTCGCTACCGCGTGGTGCGCGCGATCAAAAACCGCTTTGGTGCGGTTAACGAAGTCGGCGTGTTCGCGATGACTGAGCATGGCTTGAAGGGCGTTAGCAACCCTTCAGCGATTTTTGTATCGCGCCATGAAACGCCGGTGTCTGGCAGCGTCATCACCGTCATGCGTGAAGGCAGTCGGCCGCTGCTGCTCGAAGTGCAGGCGCTGGTTGCTGAGAGTCATGCGCCGAGTCCGCGCCGTGTTGCCGTAGGTCTCGATCAGAATCGTTTGGCCATGTTGCTCGCGGTGCTACAGCGTCACAGTGGTATCGCGATGTACGATCAGGATGTCTTCATCAACATCGTCGGTGGCGTGCGCATCGGCGAAACTGCGGCGGATTTGCCAATCGCGCTTGCCGCGCTTTCCAGCTTGCGCAACCGTCCACTCTCTGGCGATACCGTGGTGTTCGGCGAGATTGGTCTTGCGGGTGAAATCCGTCCGGTGCCAGGAGGGCAGGAACGTCTCAAAGAAGCCGCCCAACACGGCTTCATGCGCGCGATCGTGCCCAAAGCCAATCGCCCGGGTAAAACCGCAGTGCCTGCGGGCATGGAAATCATCGCGGTGCAGCGCTTGGAAGAAGCGGTGAATCTGTTGTAGCTGGCTTCGACGGTTTCTTTCGCGAACTCTAAAGTGGTGACCAGCGGTGTCCGTCAGTGTTTTTCAGGACGCGCAGCGGCTCTGTGTTTCGAAAAAGTCTCCCCGTCCTGACTGGTCACCGAAGCGGGGTGCATTTCGTATGTACCAGCGTTTCAAGCGCCATGTCGACGTGCTATCTTTAGCGCGGCTGCTGGCTTATCACCGGCGCGCCCAGGTGTCCGCCTTCGAAGGCCCTGATGTGGATCGTAGTGCAGTTTGTGATACCGATGAGTCAAATGTCATCATTGAAAGGGGATTCCCATGAATAAGAAGATCGCAATTGCAGCACTGCTCGTTCTGTCGCCAGTTGGCATGGCTATGGCTGCCCAGAACAACGTTGGTTGTGGCGTGGGCAGCATCATTTTCGACGGCCAGGGCGGTGTCGCTCCTCAGGTGCTTGCTGTTACTACCAACGGCACTTTCGGCAACCAGACCTTTGGTATCTCCTCGGGCACGCTTGGCTGCTCGCAGGACGGTGTGGTTACCTCGACGCAGAAGCTGTCGATGTTCCTCGACACCAACCTCGACAAGGTCGCTTACGAAATGTCCGTCGGTGCCGGCGAGACGCTGGAATCACTGGCTAGCCTGATGGGTGTGCAGGAAGCTGACAAAGCGGCTTTCTTTGCTGCGCTGCGCGATAACTTCGCCGAGATCGTCCCGTCGTCTCAGGCGAGCACGCAGGACGTGGTCGCCGGTCTGAACCGCGTGCTGTCGCAGGACGCCGCGCTGGCTCAGTACGCCACGCTGTCCTGATCGCAGATGTGAATGGACACCCGGTGCGCGAGCGCCGGGTGTCTTTTTTTTCTCTCAACCCTGGCTTTTCTCTATTTCTGCGTTCGTGAAGATTCTGCTTCGCGCTTTGCTGGTGCTCGCTCTGTTGCCGGCGCGAATGGTTTTCGCCGAGGCTGATGATTCCTATGCACAGGCGCTGATTGCGCGCGCCGAGGCGCTTGGCCTTGCGGATTTTGCCCAGTGGCATGCACTGGTTCATTACCGCAGCAATCTGATGTCCCCCGGTGTCACGGGTCAGGCGGATGATCCGGCTTTTTATCTCGCGCCCAACGGCAAGCATGATCCGCATGCCGAACTTGCCGCGACGCTGCGCGCTTTTTTTACGCCCGCAGCTGAAGACGCGCAGGATTCTCAGGATCATCCTCAATGCCGCTTTGTCGCGCGTTATGATTGGCTGAGTCGAACGCTCGACTTCGATTCCAAGCGCCTGCCGGTACAATTCTGTGCGCGTTTTCATGCCTGGCGCGACGCGCTTCAGGCAAGCGAACTGACGCTCGTTTTTCCTTCGGCCTACATCAATAACCCGTCTTCGATGTTCGGCCATACTTTGCTGCGTGTGGACGGTGCTGGTCAGGATGAGCGCACGCGCTTACTCGCTTATGCCATCAACTACGCGGTCGACCCCGGCAGTGATGGTCAGGTCAGTTTCATTGTCAAAAGTCTCACCGGTTTTTATCCCGGTGAATTTTCCATCGCGCCGTATTACTTCAAAGTGAAGGAATACAGCGATCTTGAAAATCGCGATCTCTGGGAATATCGCCTGAATTTCACGCCAGAGGAAATCGATCGCTTGCTCATGCACGCCTGGGAGCTCGCCTTCACGCATTTCGATTATTACTTCTTCGACGAGAACTGCGCTTATCACTTGTTGTCGCTGTTCGAAGTGGCGCGTCCTGGCCTTGAACTTAGCAACCAGTTTCGCGGCTGGGTCATCCCCGTTGATACCGTGCGCGCAGTGGTGGCGCAGCCTGGGCTGCTCAAAGAGGTGGTGTACCGTCCCGCCAGCAACACGCGTCTGCGTGAACGTATCGCAGCGTTGAATGCGGATGAACAGGCGCGGCTGCGTCGGTTGAGCGCGGGTGAATCTCCCGATGCAGTGCTGACAGCAGAGGTTCCGCTCGCGCGGCAGGCGCTGTTGCTCGAAACGGCGTATGCCTTGCTGCGTCATGAGACAGCACGCGGACAGTATGAAGCGAAGGTGGCAGCGCTGCGGTCGCGCGAGTTGTTGCTGGCGCGCAGCCGTTTGCCGCAAGAGTTTGCAGAGTCTGCTTCGAGCGATGCTGGTGATGGTGAATCATCAAGCGCTATAGATGACTGGACGTTGACAACGCCCGCTGTGCGCCCCGACCAAGGGCATCCCACGCGTCGTATCGCACTCGGTGGTGGACGCGATGGCGGCGAGAACTTTTTCTCGCTGGTGCTACGCCCGGCATACAACGATGTGCTCGATCCGCCCGGTGGTTATGCCGAAGGCGCGCAGATCAATTTTCTCGACATCGGTCTGCGTTATAACACCGAGAGCGATCACGCGCGGCTTGAGTACGTCGCGCTGATTGATGTGTTGTCACTCACACCGCGCAATGATTTTTTCAAACCGATTTCATGGCGACTCGGCACTGGTTTCGTGCGTCGGCTCACCGATGACAGCACGCAAGCGCTGGTATGGCGCAATCAAGCAGGCGCAGGTTTGGCGTGGGGGAGTTGGGACTCGGTGCTCGGCTACGGCATGCTGCAAGGCGTCGCCGATGTCTCGCATCACTTGGATCATGGTTATGCCGTAGGCGCTGGTGCGCAGCTTGGTTTGTATTTGCGTCCGTTGCCAGCATGGAAAGCGCATCTTTATGTGCGAACGCTGGATTATGTTCCAGGGGATCATCAGCGCGAGCGTGAGTTAGGTTTGGAGCAGAGCGTGAGCTTCGGTGTGCGCAATGCTTTGCGCCTCACGCTTTCCGAACGCCGCGAAGCGGGCACGCGCGCAACGCTTGTGATGTTGGCATGGCACGGTTACTTCTGATGCGCTCCGTAATGATGGTGTGTCTCGCGTTGCTGTTGCCCGCTTGCAGCAGCGTGTTTTTCTATCCTCAGCGCATGTTAGTGCTGACGCCGCAGGTTGCGGGTCTTGAATATGAGGACATCACGCTGCACGCCGCTGATGGCGTCCGCTTGCATGCCTGGTATCTGCCGGCGCAAGGCGAGATGCGCGGCACGGTGCTGTTTCTGCATGGCAATGGTGGCAATGTGAGCACGCAGCTCGCTGCCGTGTATTGGTTGCCGGCGCGTGGATATGCGGTGTTGATGCCCGACTATCGCGGTTATGGACTTTCCGAAGGCGAAGCCGCGCTGCCAGGCGCGCTGCGCGATGTCGAGGCCGCGCTTGCTTGGCTCGATGCGCGGCCTGAAGTAGCCGAGCATGGCATGGTGGTGCTGGGGCATAGCCTCGGCGGCGTGCTTGCTGTGCCGGCGGTGGTGCAATCCTCACATCGCGATCATTTGCGCGCGGCGATTATCGTCAGCGCTTTTAGCACTTATCGCAGCATCGCGCGCGAGAAGCTCGGGCAATTCTGGTTGACCTGGCCGCTGCAATGGCCGTTATCGCTCACAGTCATCAATCGTTACAGTCCGCTCTATACCATTGCTGAACTTGCACCGACTCCTTTGCTGATCATCCACAGCGATGCGGATGTGATCGTGCCCGTCCATCATAGTGATGTGCTTTACGCCGCGGCGCGTGAGCCGAAGATGTATTGGCGTTTGCCTGGAGGGAATCACGAGTCGGGTTTGGCGGAGGAAGAGAATAGGGGGAGCTTGGTGGGGTGGTTGGATCAGGTGTTTCATCATCAGGTTTCCAATCGAGAGTAGTGCTTGGCCGGAGTCGGGGGGGTGGGGTTTGGTGACGCCTTTGGGCGGCCAGGGACGCACGCAGAAGCCCCGACCAGGTGGGGGGGGGTGGCGGCGGGGGGCACCCCA
>JAITWN010000040.1 GCA_031285245.1 Chromatiales bacterium
GCCGACGGCTGATCCAGCACGCGTCACGCAGGAGATCGAAGATATTATCGGCATCGAGGCGCGTGATGCGGTGCCGGTCAGTGCGAAGACGGGTCTTGGTGTGCCGGAGTTGCTCGATGCGCTGGTGAAACGCATTCCACCGCCGCAGGGTGAAGTTGCTGGCCCGCTGCGCGCACTGATCATCGACTCCTGGTTCGACAATTATCTTGGCGTGGTATCGCTGGTGCGCGTTGTCGATGGTGAGCTTGGCGCTGGACGCAAGATTGCCGTGATGTCCAATGGCCGCAATCATCTCTGCACCAAGGTCGGCGTGTTCACGCCCAAACCCTTGGATACCGGCGTGCTGCGCACCGGCGAAGTCGGCTTTGTGATCGCTGGCATCAAAGACATCGACGGTGCACCGGTCGGCGATACCTTGACGCTCGCCGATCATCCCGCAAGCGAACCATTGCCTGGTTTCAAAGCCGTCAAACCGATGGTATTTGCGGGCCTGTTTCCGATTCGTGCCGATGACTACGAGGAACTGCGTGAAGCGCTAGGCAAGCTGCGTTTGAATGATGCGGCGCTCTTCTATGAGCCGGAGACGTCGCTCGCACTCGGCTTTGGCTTTCGCTGCGGTTTCCTTGGCATGCTTCACATGGAAATCGTGCAGGAGCGTTTAGAACGCGAATACGATATGGACTTGATCACCACGGCGCCAACGGTGATCTATGAAGTCATGACCACCTCGGGTGAAGTGGTCGAAGTCGATAATCCTTCCAAGCTGCCTGATCCTGCGCGCCTGGCGGAGATTCGCGAGCCGATCGTGCGCGCTGACATTCTAGTGCCGCAAGCGCATCTCGGTGCGGTGATCACGCTGTGCGAGGAGCGCCGCGGTTCGCAGAAAGAAATGCGCTATCACGGCAGCCAGGTCGTACTGACTTACGAATTGCCGATGAGCGAAATCGTCATGGATTTTCATGATCGACTGAAGTCGGTCAGTCGTGGCTATGCATCGTTTGATTACACTTTCGTGCGCTACCATGCGGCGGATCTGATCCGGCTTGATCTGTTGATCAACGGTGATCGCGTCGATGCGCTTTCCACCATCGTGCATCGTGAGCGCTCCACGTATCGCGGTAGAGAGCTCGCGGAAAAAATGCGCGAACTGATTCCGCGCCAGATGTTCGATGTGGCGATTCAGGCTGCCATCGGTTCGCACGTCATCGCGCGCGAAACCGTCAAGGCGCTGCGCAAGAACGTCACCGCCAAGTGTTATGGTGGTGACATCACGCGCAAGCGCAAGTTGCTCGAAAAACAGAAAGAAGGAAAGAAGCGCATGAAGCAGATTGGTACGGTAGAAATACCGCAGGATGCGTTCCTCGCTGTCTTGCGGACGGGGAAGAAATGATGGGCTTTGATTTTCAGGCGGGCATGGTGCTTGCGCTGCTGGTGACGGGCGTGATCTGGGCGGTTGATCATTGGCGTTTGCGCCCGCGGCGCGAACTTGCTGCTGCGCAGTTGCTCAAAGCCGAAGGCGAGGGCGCTGATCCGGCGCGGCTTGCCGCGCTGCGCAAGCAGCCGGTGTTGGTCGAATACGCGCGCTCGTTTTTCCCCATCATCCTCGCGGTGCTGGCACTACGCTCTTTCGTGCTTGAGCCGTTTCGCATTCCTTCAGGCTCGATGATGCCAACGCTGCTCGCCGGCGATTTCATCGTCGTCAATAAATTCAGCTACGGCTTGCGACTACCGGTGACCGACACCAAGATCCTCAGCGTGGGTAGCCCCCAGCGTGGCGATATCATGGTGTTTCGTTACCCGGGTGATCCGTCTGTTGACTACATCAAGCGCGTCATCGGCTTGCCCGGGGATCGCATTCGCTACGAAAACAAGACGCTCTATATCAACGGTGAAAAGGCTGAGCAGCAGTATCTTGGCGAATACACCGGTGTGGGTGCGGGTCTTGGCATGAGCGGTGCGTCACTGCGTACTGAACAGCTTGGTGACGTCAAGCATGAGATTCTGGTGCAGACCCGGCACCGTATTGCCGAGGGCGAGTGGATCGTGCCAGATGGTTTTTATTTCGCGATGGGGGACAATCGCGACAACAGCAACGACAGCCGCTTCTGGGGCGCAGTGCCTGAGAGCAACCTGGTTGGGCGAGCGTTTATGATCTGGATGAGCTGGGATTCAGCCAGCAGCAGCGTGAACTGGAGCCGGATCGGTACCCGGCTGGATTGAAGCGGAGACGAGGCGTGATGCGATACCCAGCCAAACAAAAGGGCATAACATTCATCGGTCTGCTCATGGTGGCAGCGCTGGTGGGTTTCTTTGCTTACATCGGCATGAAGCTGGTGCCGATTTATATCGAAAATTACGGCGTGAAAGCGGCGCTTAAAGCGCTGTCGGAAGAAGATACGCAAGACGTCAGCACTAGCGAGTTGCGCAGCCGCGTGATGAAGCGCCTCAGCGTAAACAACGTCGAGGGTGTAAAGCCTGAGAACGTGGACGTCAAAGCCATGGGCAGATCGCGCGTGGTGTCGGTGAACTACGAAGTGCGCTCGCGTTTCTTCGATAAGATCTATCTGCTGGCGGTGTTCAGCGAAAGCACGGTGCTGACAGAGAATTGAAGTCCTCGCTGACTAGACTGTGCGCTCGATTGGGCTATGTGTTCCTTCAGCCAGAAGCGCTGGAGATTGCACTGACTCATCGTAGCTACGGCAGTCCCAACAATGAGCGTCTGGAGTTTCTCGGCGATTCGGTGCTGAGTGTGATCGTCTCCGAAGCGCTCTACCTCATGTTCCCAGCGAGCGATGAAGGCACCATGAGCCGGCTGCGTGCGAGCTTGGTCAATGGTGAAACGCTTGCGATCATTGCGCGCCGCCTTGCTCTCGGTGATGAACTGCGGCTCGGCCCGGGCGAACTCAAAAGCGGTGGCTTTCGCCGTGATTCCATCCTTGCCGGAGCACTTGAAGCCGTGATCGGGGCGATTTACCTCGAAGGTGGTTTCGAAGCAGTGCGCGGCATGGTTATGGCGATTTTTCAGCCGGAATTCGCCAACGTCTCTGCCATGGGCCTCAGCAAAGATCCGAAAACGCAGCTTCAGGAATATCTACAGGCGCGGCGCTTGCCTTTGCCCGAGTACAGCGTCAAAGCGGTGGAAGGTCGTGACCACGATCAGCGCTTTTATGTCGAGTGCCGCGTCAGTGGTTTGCAGGCGATGGTAGCGGGCGAGGGTGGCAGTCGGCGCAAGGCCGAACAGGATGCCGCGGCGAATGCGCTGCGTATGCTGCAAAAACGCGGAGAAAATGATGCGTAGTGGTTATATCGCGATTGTCGGCCGTCCCAATGTGGGCAAGTCCACGCTGCTCAACCGACTCGTTGGTCAGAAGATCAGCATTACCTCACCCAAGCCGCAGACTACGCGTCATCGCATTCTTGGCATCAGCAGCAAGCCGGATGCTCAGTTGGTATACATCGACACGCCGGGTCTGCATCGCGGCGGCAAACGCATCATGAATCAAGTCATGAATCGTGCGGCCTCCGGCGTGCTTGATGAGGCCGATGTGGTAGTGTTCGTGGTTGAGGCGCCGGTGTGGAAAGAAGAGGACGAGCACGTCCTCAATCTGCTCAAGGCGACAAGCGTGCCGATCGTGCTCGCGATCAACAAAGTCGATCGCCTGGAAGACAAAGCGCGTCTGCTGCCTTATATCGAAGAGCTGCGCGGACGTCATGATTTCGCAGCGATGGTGCCGATTTCCGCCGTCAAGGGTACGCAGGTGACGGAGCTCGAAGACGTCCTCACTGGTCTCTTGCCTGAAGCGCCGGCGCTTTTCCCTGAAGATCAGGTCACCGATCGCAGCGAGCGTTTTCTCGCCGCCGAGCTGGTGCGCGAACAACTCATGCGCAAGCTCGGGCAGGAAGTGCCTTATGCGATCGCGGTGCAGATCGAAAATTACAAAGAAGAAGCGGGACTGATCAGCATCGCAGCGCTGATTTGGGTCGAGCGCGAAGGACACAAGGCGATCGTGATCGGGCGTGGCGGCAGCATGCTCAAGCAGGTCGGCAGCGATGCGCGTAAAGCCCTCGAACACATGCTCGGCACCAAGGTTTTTCTCCAGCTCTGGGTCAAGGTCAAAGAGAATTGGTCTGACGATGAACGCGCGCTGCGCGGCCTTGGCTACGAGGAATAGGGGAGTCGCGCCATGCGCGTGATGCTCGAACCCGTCTATGTACTGCACCGCCGGCCATGGCGCGACAGCAGTCTGATTCTCGAAGTGCTGAGCCTCAGTCATGGCCGTTGCGCTCTGATCGCACGCGGCGCGCGCCGGCCTAAATCCCGTTTGCATGGCATCTTGCAGCCGTTTGGTCCGCTGTTCGCGAGTTGGACGATGCGCGGTGAGCTCGGCGCGCTTGTTAGTGCAGAAGGGCGCGGCGGCCTTTGTTTGCAGGGGCGCGCGCTGATCAGCGGTTTTTATCTCAATGAGCTTTTGATCAAACTGCTCGCGCGCCATGATCCGCATCCGCGCTTGTTTGCCGCCTACGAGCAGACTCTCGATGAGCTTGCCGCCTGCACGGGTGAAGGCAGCGAACGGCGCGAACAGCGCGCGCTACGCCTCTTTGAAAAAGTGCTGCTCGATGAAATCGGCTATGGACTGGTGCTCGATCGCGAAGCAGAGAGCGGCGAGCCGATCGCTGATGAGGCAGAGTATGATTATCACCCCGAGCGCGGACCGGTGACAGCATGGGGCCGCGAGACGGCCGGGCGTGGTTTGCGTTTGCGTGGCCGCAGCTTGATCGCGCTCGAGCGTGGCGAATTGGATGATGCTGACGTGCTGCGCGAAGCGCGTGGTCTTATGCGTCTGGCGCTAGGAGTGTGTCTGGGCAATCGTCCGCTGCACAGTCGCGAGCTGCTGCGTTCAGTGGTGGCGGTTACCGCAGATGAAACTTGAACTGAAAATTTAAAGCCGAGAGTTTTAAGGAAGAAGGAGAATGAACATGACGGATATCCTGCTCGGTGTGAATATCGATCACATTGCGACGCTGCGCCAGGCGCGGTTGACCGGCTATCCCGATCCCGTGCAGGCGGCGCTCGAAGCCGAACAAGCGGGCGCCGATGGCATCACGCTGCATCTGCGCGAAGATCGGCGCCACATCCAGGAGCGCGATGTCGAATTACTGCGCAGCATTTTGCAGACACGCATGAATCTTGAAATGGCGGTCACCGAAGAGATGATCACTTTCGCTGAACGCATTCGTCCGCACGCCTGCTGCCTGGTGCCTGAGCGTCGTGAAGAGCTGACCACCGAAGGTGGGCTTGATGTCGTCGGTCAGGAAGAACGCATTCGCGTTGCTTGCCAGCGCCTCGCTGCCGCTGGCTGTGAAGTGTCGCTCTTTATCGATGCCGAGCGCGCGCAGCTTGAAGCTGCCGTGCGCGTCGGCGCGCCAGTCGTTGAGATTCACACCGGCCATTTTGCCGAGGCTTGGGATACCGCGCAGATCGAGCAGAAGTTGCAGGCCGTGCGCGAGGCTGTGCGCACCGGCATCGGCATGGGACTACAAGTCAACGCGGGTCATGGCTTGAACTACCACAATGTCAAAGCCATCGCATCGATTCCCGGCGTGCGCGAGCTCAATATCGGCCATTCCATCGTCGCACGCGCGGTGTTCGTCGGTTTTCAAGAAGCAGTGCGTGAAATGAAGCGTTTGATGATCGAGGCGCGGCTTTGACCATTCACGGTATCGGTACCGACATCGTGCGCATCGCACGCATGGAGGAAGACCTGCGTCGTTACGGTGAACGCTTCGCCGAGCGCATCCTCGCGCATTCAGAGCTTGAGGAATATCGCGCGAGCCGTATGCCTGGTCGCTTTCTCGCCAAACGTTTTGCTGCCAAAGAAGCCGCAGTAAAAGCACTCGGCACTGGTTTTAGCCAAGGCGTCAGCCTGCACGATGTCGCTGTCGCCCATGAATCCGGCGGCAGGCCCTATCTGATCTACGACGGTAACGCGAGCCGCTTGTGCCGCGAATACGGCATCACGGTAAGTCACCTCAGCATTGCGGATGAAGCAGAGTATGCCGTGGCATTCGTTACGTTGATGAACGGATGAGCTACGGTTTTCTTGCCGCGGCTGCGCTGTATGGCGCGTTCATGATGCTGGAAACGAATCTTGGGAAAACGAAAAGGCCAGCACGAAGCTGGCCTTGACGAGTTGGTAGCTCGTCGGGCTCATAACCCGAAGGTCGTTGGTTCGAGTCCAACTCCCGCGATATTAAGTGCAAAGGTAAGTAATAACTTTTTATTTTTTGTATTAATTTTTAGTAAAGAAACAACTTAACATTTTTTTAGCCAA
>JAITWN010000117.1 GCA_031285245.1 Chromatiales bacterium
CCTTCAGCAGGTTATCCCAGCCCGGCGGGGCATAGCCGAGGCCGAACGTCGCCGCAGACTCTCCGCCAAGCCCTCTCGCCTTCAGGTAACCAATCGCTTCTTCGCGACCACGCGGATGCTCGCGCAATTGGCGGCGAAACCACCCTGCGGCTTCTTCGAGCACGCCATAGAGATCCGTTTCATCTGCGCGCGGCGTTACAACGTCACCGGTTTGCGGCACCACCATGCCGACGCGCCCAGCCAGCTCCCGCACAGCTTCAACAAAATCGAGACGCGCGTACTCCATCAGAAAGCCGATGGCAGTGCCGTGAGCACCGCATCCAAAGCAATGGTAGAACTGCTTCTCAGGGCTTACCGTAAAGGAAGGCGAACGCTCTTCATGAAAAGGACAACGCGCGACATATTCACGTCCGGCTTTACGCAGCGAAACATAGCCATCGATGACGTCAACGATATCGACACGTGCCGTCAGCTCATCGATAAACGCCTGCGGGATCCGGCCGGACACGCTTTACCTCGGACGGGATGAACGACTTAAGACTGCAGCGACAAGATACTGCGGGCAAAACGCTGAAACTAGTACCCGCCCGCCGCTGATGAAACCCAGGAAAATCTGGGCTGGATGCTACGCGCCGAGCCGAGCCCGGATGCGCGCACTCACCACGCCCATATCAGCTCGGCCTTGAATCTTTGGCTTGAGCTCCGCCATGACCTTGCCCATGTCTTTGACAGACTGTGCGCTGGTAGCGGCGATAGCTTGATCGATCAGCAGAATCAGCTCAGCTTCGGGCAGCGCCGGCGGTAGATAGGAGGCGATGAGCTCGAGCTCAAAAACCTCCTTCTCCACCAGATCCTCGCGCCCGCCCTTGCGATACTGCTCAATCGAATCCTGGTGCTGCTTGACCATCTTGCCGAGCACGCTGACGATCTGCTCGTCGTCGAGCTCGATGCGCTCATCGACTTCACGCTGTTTAATCGCCGCAGCAATCATGCGCAGAACACCGAGGCGAGCGCTATCTTTGGCGCGCATCGCCTCTTTGATGTCATCCTGCAGGCGTGTCTTCAGCGGACTCGGCATAAGAATCGGCTCGTAATAGAGCAAAACCGCTCAGGAATGGGTACGCAGATGACGTGACTTCTCAATGGAGGTGCGCTTCTGCTGACGCTTCACCGCAGCAGCAGCCTTGCGCTTACGCACGGAGGTCGGCTTTTCGTAAAACTCACGACGACGGATTTCGGAAAGAACACCGCTCTTTTCGCAAATACGCTTGAAACGGCGCAGCGCAACTTCGAACGGCTCGTTGTCTCGTACACGTACGTTGGGCATTCGGGGTCCTCTTCTTAAAAACTATTAAACACACGTAGTTCGGGGCGAACCCGAAAATGGGTGCGTATCTTAACCTTGGCAGGGGCGAAATGCCAAGCTGGGAAAATCCCAACCTGAGCCGCCGGAAAATACGGCAAGTTGTTTGCTGCCTGCTCGCACGTTATGATGCGCCTCTTCTCGTTGCACCCAGGACCACGGCTTGCTATGCCTGTCGAAGACGCCATAAGCAAGAAACAGAACCCAGCGGCCGTGTTCGAAGCGCTCATGCGTCCCCATTTGAAACCGCTGTTCCGGATCGCCTACCGGCTAACCGGACGACGCGAAGACGCTGAGGATCTGGTTCAGGACCTGCTCACCAAGCTCTATGCGCGGCGCCAAGAGCTAGATGGTATCGACAATCTGCGCTCCTGGTTGATACGCGTCATGTATCGCCAATTCATCGATCACCGCCGCCAGCACGCCCGCTCTCCTCTACGCTTAGTCGTCGAGGCATCCTCAGATGAGGAAGACGCCGATCCGTTGTCCCGCATTGCGTCTGAGGACGATCCACAAGCCCATGCCGAAGCCTCGGCACGGGAAGCGGCCCTGCTGAAAGCCATCGAACGCCTCAGCGAGGATCACCAGCGCGTGCTCGCCCTGCATGACATGGAAGGCTACACCCTAGAGGAAATCCAGGAAGTCCTCGACTGCCCCATCGGCACACTGAAATCCCGATTGCACCGCGCCCGCGCCCGGCTGCGTGAACTGCTGACCGCCGCCGAAAACCCAGAAAACCAAACTGTGGAACCATCCGCAAATTCTGCTCGTCATACCATTCATACACGCCTGAATTCAGAGCACTCTCATGAACTGCCAGGAAGCCCGGAACCGGCTGGATGATTACATCGACGAATATTCCCCGCCGATGGAACGTACTGCCATTGAGCTTCACATCAAAGCTTGCCGAAGCTGTACGGAAGCGCTAGCCGAGGAGCGCGACCTGCGTCAGCGCTTGCGCTTCCTGCCAGCTCCCGAACCGGATTTTGCTCTCTTCAGTCGTACCATCGCAGCGGCAGCCGACGCCGAAGTACGTCAGCGCCGGCGTTGGCGTTGGCATACTGCTGGCGGCGCCTTGGCAGCCGCGGTGGTGCTGGCTTTGGGACTGAGCATCGACAGAACGAAGGAAGCACACGAACAGCACGTCGCAGCCACCACCGAGCAGCCAGCGCCGCTTGCCTCTTCCTCCACTGCTGCCCCCCTCGTGGCAATGCCAGCGGTTTCGACCACCGTACTGCAACCCACTATGCCAGTGCAGGTAGTTACTGTCGTGCTTGATCAGGAAAGTGAAATCACGCTGGCGCTGGAATCCGGGCATCGTGTCGACGATGCCACGTTTACCGTCGAGCTCCCCGAAGGTATTGAGCTGACCGGCTATCCAGGAGCACGCGAGATCACCTGGACGGGACATTTGGAATTCGGGAAGAATTTACTGGTTCTACCGATCAAGGCCCAGACCAGCAATGGCGGCGATATCGTCGCGCACATCTCTGATAACCAAACCGAACTACGCCGCAGCCTCACCCTGCGCATGGATGTCGTAGCGCCATCCATCACCACATCTCCCTCGCCTTCGGAGCTATCTCCGGAAGCAATAACCGTAATGTAACGCTCTAACCATGCTACTGAAATTCCGCAGCGCTCTTGTTTTCGGGCTATGTGTTCTCCCAACGACCTGTGTCTGGGCAATCGACGATTTGGATATCACTATCCGAGTCGTCGATCGTCAGGAGGCCCGCCAGGGGAACTTCAATCGCATCGAACTGCCCCGTGAAACACCACCGCCAGCTTCGGCAACCTCTGTGCGCGCGGAACGCTCTGCAGAATCGCACCAGCCCAGCGCGGATCGTCGCGAAACCAAGGACCGCTTTGAGCCAGAGCGCCGGCAATTCGCCGAGAAAAAAGAAACGGTCCGGGAATCAACCCGGGAAGCAATGATAGAAACCCGTGAAAAAACGCGCGAATTACAGGGGTCCCGCGAACTTCGGGATCCGGCTTTCAGGAAATAAACCTATCGATATGCGCGCCCCGAAGATTCCGAGGTAGACCGCATTACTGCCCGACTCGCACCAAGCTTCCGAGTCCAGCCTGCTCCAGCACACCATTGACGTAGTCGCGTATCTGACGCGCATCCTCCATGAGAAGTACCTGATCCAGGATGTCTCGCGCCTGCGCGACGCTGAAGCTGCGTATCACACGCTTGATGCGCGGCAAACTGGCAACGCTGGCGCTGAGATTCGACACTCCCATCCCGAGCAGCAGAATCACCGCTGCCGGATCGCCCGCCATTTCCCCGCAAACTCCGATCGGCTTTCCGGCACGCTGCGCACCAGCCATGGCATACGTCAACGCTTGCAGCACCGCTGGATGCAACGCGTCGTAGAGTTCGGCGACACGCGCATTGTTGCGATCCACCGCCAGCATGTACTGCGTGAGATCGTTACTACCGATCGATAGATAATCGACGCGGCTCGCCAGCGATTCTATCTGATACACCGCGGACGGCACTTCCACCATGACACCGATCGGCGGCAATACAGCATCTTCTCCGCCTTCGCGCAGCTCCTGATGCACACGCCGAATCAGCTTCAGCGCCGCTTCCACTTCTCCGACGCTACTAATCATCGGCAATAGCAGACGCGCATTCCCCAACCCGATATCAGCACGCAGAATGGCGCGTAACTGAATCAGAAACAGTTCCGGATGATCGAGCGTCACACGAATACCGCGCCAGCCAAGAAAAGGATTTTCCTCGTGGATGGGAAAATACGACAGCATCTTGTCGCCGCCGATATCGAGCGTACGAATCGTCACTGGGCGGGGCGTAAGCGCTTCGAGCACCTGGCGATAGATCCGCAGTTGCTCCTCCTCACCGGGGAAGCGATTGCGTACCATGAAGGGAAACTCGGTGCGATAGAGACCAATGCCTTCGGCACCATGACGCAAAGAAGGCATGACATCAGAGACTAGGCCGGCATTGGCATAAAGCGGCACATGAATGCCATCAAGCGTCACCGCGGGCAAATCACGCAGCTCCTCCAAGCCCGCCGTGAGTTGCTGCTCTTCGCCGATCAGACGCTCGTACTCAGCACGCACAGTGGCTGACGGGCTGACATAGATCCAGCCGCGATAACCATCGACCACCAACTCCGAACCATCGACTCGGGTCACCGGCAGTTCGCTCAAGCCAAGCACTGCCGGGATGCCAAGCGAACGCGCCAGAATCGCCACGTGCGAAAAAGTCGATCCGCGCACCGAGGCTACGCCCGCCAGCGATTCCAGCGGCACTTCAGCCAGCATGGAGACGGTGATCTCTTCGCCAACGAGAATGGTATTGGCGCCATACACGTGCTCCTGGCCGCCAATATTCTGCAAGCGCGCCAGAATACGTAAGCCGATATCACGCACATCACCCGCGCGCTCACGCAAATAAGGATCTTCCATCGCATCGAACACACGGGTGTGCTCACGAATGGTGTCGCGTAGCGCACCTGCCGCCCAGTTCCCCGCGCGGATGCGTTCCACCGTCTGACGCTCCAACCCCGGGCTATCGAGCATCAGCGAATAGGCATGGAAGAGCGCGCGATCTTCCTCGGCAATCGACTCGCCCATGTGTACTTCCAGCAAGCGAATATCTTCCCGCGCGGCAACGAGCGCAGCATGAAATGCAGCAATTTCCGCATCGATATCAGTCGCCTGACGATCTGGCACTGCATCAAGGTCGGTCGCTGGATAGATAACTCGCGCCGTTCCTATGGTGACACCCGGCGCGCCGGCAAGCCCTTGAATAGGCTTCAAACCACTATCACCGTGTGCCTGGGCAAGACCTCTGATGTCGCCACTGACTATCGCCAGTGCGATTGCGCTCGAAAGCTGAGCCGCCACCGTGAGCAAAAAGGCGAGTTCGTCGTCATCGAAACGGCGTTGATCTTTCTGGCGCACGACCAGCACGCCCATGACACTGCGGTGATGAATGATGGGAACACCGAGAAAGCCGTGGTAATAGCTTTCGCCAGTCTCGGCAACGAAATGATAACGAGGGTGCGCGGGCGCATCGTCAAGGTTCAACGGCTCCTCGGTTTCGCCTACCACGCTGACCAAGCCTTCGCCGCGCGCCAACCGCACCACGCCAACCGATGCAGGATTGAGCCCATCGGTAGCCATCAACACATATTGATCTGAAGCTGGATCGAGCAAATAAACCGAGCAGACATCGACTTTCATCGCCTGCTTCACGCGCGTGACTATGACGGATAGGGCCTGCCCCAGATCAGAGGTCGCATTGACCTCCTGGACGATGCGCTTGAGCGTGCTGAGCATCCGATACCAACGCTAAGCGCGAGGGCTGAGACCGGCAACCACTCCCGACCCAAGGGTCGGCGTGAATTTGCCGTCGATGAAAGTAAGCTCTGCGAATTCCTCTAACGCGCGACGATAGACCTTGCGCTTAAAAGACACGACCTGCTTTACTGGCTCCCAGTAATCCACCCAGCGCCAACGATCGAACTCCGGCTGATCACTCGCATCAAGGCGTACCTTGTGATCATCGGCGGTGAGATATAGCAGATACCAAACCTGCTTCTGGCCTATGCACATTGGTCGGCTACGACGCCGGATGAGATGCTTGGGCAATTCATAGCGCAGCCAACCCTGCGTGCGCGCAAGCACAGTGACATCGTCCGCTTCGAGCCCGACCTCTTCATGCAGCTCACGGTACATCGCTTCCTCAGGGGTTTCATTGCGGCAGATACCACCCTGCGGAAATTGCCACGCATCCTGCCCGATCCGCCGCGCCCACAGCAAGCGCCCATCGTGATTGCAAAGCACGATACCGACATTCTCCCGGTATCCATCCAAATCAATCACTTGCAGATTGTTCGTCGGCATTTGCATACGCCGGATTCTCCCATGGCAGCAACGAAATCGCAATCGATTCTAGCCACTCATTCAGTGTAACGAGACACTTGGTTTGGCAGTTCGAGACACACATTTTGGCAGTCGCCGAATCTCGCCACCCAGTCTGTGGATAACTTCGATTTTTCCGCTCCTATTTGCCCCCTTTTACGGCCCTCATTCGACCCAATTTATTACTTGCTTGCGCCCTCTCTTACGATCATCTACGTTACGCCCTTTCCAAGGGGGGAACACGCGTGGGACTGGCCATTTTCGATCTGGATGAAACCCTGCTGGCAGGCGATAGCGATTATCTGTGGGGAAATTTTCTAGTCGAGGAAGGTATCGTCGACGGTGAACTCTACCAGCGCGAGAACGACCGTTTTTTTCAGCAATACAAAGAAGGCACACTCAACATCAAAGAGTGGCTGCGCTTCCAGTTGAAGCCGCTGGCAGAGCTTGAACCCACTCGTTTGTTCGCGCTGCGCACACGCTACCTGGCTGAGCGTATCGATCCCATTATTCTTCCTGCCGCACGCGCGCTGATCGAACATCACCGGCAGCAAAACCACACGCCGCTCATCATCACGGCCACCAACGCGTTTATTACTCGCCCTATCGCTGAGCGTCTGGGCATTCCCAATCTGTTAGCGAGCGAACCGGAATTTGTGAATGGCAGATATACCGGAGAAGTCAGCGGTATTCCGAGCTTCCGTGAGGGTAAAGTCATTCGGCTGCGCGCCTGGTTGGAAGAGCAGAACATCGGACTGACGGAAAGCTGGTTCTACTCCGATTCTCACAATGATCTGCCGCTACTCGAACTGGTCACGCACCCGGTAGCCGTTAATCCCGACCCCGTGCTCACCAGCACTGCCAAGGCCCGGGAATGGCAGATCATCAATCTGCGCTGACACGAGGCGGGTGGCTGCTGCC
>JAITWN010000139.1 GCA_031285245.1 Chromatiales bacterium
GAATTTGCGCGCGCCGGTCAGCACCTGACGTTCGAATGAGCCCACCGCTTTGTTGTAATGATCGAGACTGTCGCCGAGATGTTTGCCGACTTTGGCGAGATGACCGCTGAAGGTGGTGAGACGCTTGTAGAGGTCTTCACCAAGATCGCGGATGCGTTCAGCGTTTTCCGTCAAAGCCTGCTGGTTCCAACCATACGCCACCGCGCGCAGCAGCGCGATCAGACTGCTTGGTGTGGCGAGGATGACTTTGCGCCGTAGTGCGTCTTCGAGCAGCGATGGATCAAGATCAAGCGCTGCGCTCAGAAAGTGTTCGCCAGGAATGAACAGCACGACGAAGTCGGGACTATTTTTGAATTGGCTCCAATACGCTTTGCCGGCAAGCTCCTGCACGCGATCGCGCACTTTGCGGCTGTGGCGTTCGAGGAACTGGCGACGCGTCGCTTCATCGCCGGCTTCAACCGCACTCAAATACGCATCGAGCGGTGTCTTGACGTCAATGACGATCTCGCGACCGCCCGGCATGCGCAGCACCATGTCGGGGCGCACCGCGCCAGCTTCGGTGAGCGTGTGTTCCTGTTCATAGAAATCGCAGTGCTGCACCATGCCGGCGAGTTCGACTAGGCGCTTCAGCGTCATCTCTCCCCACTGACCGCGCACTTCAGGGCGGCGCAGCGCCTGCACCAGATTGCGCGTCTCACCGTGCAGCGCCTGCTGTGTTTGCGCGAGTGATTCGAGATGTTTGCTGATCGAGCCGTAGGCTTCTTTGCGCTCGCGTTCGATGTCGTGGATCTGCACGCGCGTTTTTTCGATCATTTCCTTGATCGGTGCGACCAGAAGCTCAACCGCCTGCTCTTTGCGCGTGAGAACGTGCTGCGCCTGCACCTGGAACTGTTTGAGATTTTCCTGCGCGAGGCGCAGGAATTCGGCGCTGTTGTGTTTGAGTGCTTCGCTCGACAGCGCAGCGAAGCTGTCACGAAGCTGCGCGCGTGCCTGTTCAAGCGCTTGCTGGCGTTCGACGGCGGCGCGGTTTTCGAGTTCGAGTTTGGCGCTGAGCTCAACATTGCGTAGGCGCAGCTCGGTGAGGCGGCGCTGCGCGAGCAGGTAAGTTGCGAGCGCGCCAACCAGCGCCGCGAGCACTGCGACCAACAGCAAACCGAGAAGATTTCCAAGCGTCATTGCAGCATTCAACGCGTTTTTGACCTCAAGCCGAGCGCAGTCTGATCTGCGGTCCAGTCTTTAGTGATCCAAGCCAGAATTTCGCGCGGATGATCAACAAAACCATCCGCTTGCCACTCTTCAGGCTGATCGGTTTCGCGCAGATAGCCGAAGGTTGCCACCAGTGTGCGCATGCCGGCATTGCGGCCGGCTTCGATGTCGCGACTGGCATCGCCTACATAGAGGCAGGCTTTGGCTGGCACGCCCACCGTGCGCGCGGCGTGCAGCAGCGAACCAGGATGCGGTTTGGGTTTAGGCGTGGTGTCACCGCTCACGATGCATGCTGCGCGCTGCGTGAGGTCAAGGCCTTCGAGCAAGGGCTCGGTCAACCAAGCGGGTTTATTGGTGACGACGCCCCAGGGAATGTCACGCGCTTCGATGGTGCTCAATAATTCATCCATACCCGGAAACAAACAGCTCGCATCGACCAAGTGTTCACGATAGAGCTCAAGAAAACGCGTGCGCAGCGATGCAAAACGCGGATCTTCTTCGAGCAGACCAAAGCCGAGCCGGATTAGCATGCGCACACCATGGGAGGCATGCGGACGAATGATTTCATAGGCAAGTGGCGGCAGTTCATGTTCGCCGCGCAGCAGATTGAGTGCATGAGCCATGTCGGGCGCGGTATCTACCAACGTGCCATCGAGATCGAGCAGCAGACAGCGCAAGGGCGAAACTGGCATTGAAGCCTTGGATGAGGGCTTGGATTTACTCACGAGGACACTTCTGAATGTTGCCGGGCTTATGCCGATCTGACGGCATGAATTAGGTAATTGACGGCGATGTCATCTGAAAGACTGTAACGATCTCCGATCGGGTTGTACGCGATGCCGCAGGTATTGCGCAATTCAAGCCCTGCAGCACGCAGCAACGCGGCGAGCTCAGAGGGGCGAATGAAACGCGCATAGTCATGTGTGCCCTTGGGCAACATGCGTAGCACATATTCAGCACCGACGATGGCGAAGAGATAAGACTTCGGCGTGCGATTGAGCGTGGAAAAAAACACATCGCCGCCCGGACGCACGAGGGCCGCGCAGGCTTTGACCAGCGCCGCAGGATCAGGCACGTGTTCGATCAATTCCATGCAGGTGACGACGTCGGCAGCAGCGGGCGTTTCACGCGCATAGTTTTCCGCGCTCGATTGACGATATTCGACTTTGGCACCGGTTTCGATCATATGCATGCGCGCAACGCCGAGCGCAGCGTCAGCCATGTCGATGCCGGTGACATGCGCGCCGCGCGCGGCCAGCGCTTCGCATAAAATGCCGCCGCCACAACCGACATCGACCACCGCACGCTCGCGCAGTCGCGCATGATGCTCGATGTATTCCACACGCAGAGGATTGATGCGATGCAGCGGTTTGCATTCACCTTCAGGATCCCACCAGCGCGCGGCCATGGCATTGAATTTGGCGATTTCGCGCGGATCGATATTCACGCCGGCTTCATTCCTGATGTCATTCATGGCGGTGGTCATTGCGAGCGATCCGTGCTGACGATGCGCGCGCCCCAGACGTCGGCCTGCGCGCGAAGTTGTGCTTCATCGAGCGTGGTGAGGCGACCTTTTCTCAGCACCTGCTTGCCAGCGATCCAGACATCGGTGACTTGATGGCGTCCGCAGGCGTAAACCAGGTGCGAGGCCGGATGAAAGACGGGGCGTGTTTCCAGCACGCCGAGATCGACGGCGACTACATCGGCGGATTTGCCGGGTTCGAGCGAACCGATTTCATGTTCGAGCCCGAGCGCGCGCGCGCCGTTGATGGTCGCCATGCGCAGCGCATCAATGGCCGAAATGGCGCTGGCATCGCCACTCACTGCTTTGGCGAGCAGCGCCGCGGTGCGCATTTCGCCAAACATATCGAGATCGTTATTGCTAGCTGCGCCGTCGGTGCCGAGGGCGACATTGACGCCGGCGCGGCTGAGCTCGGCCACTGGGCAGAAGCCACTTGCCAGTTTGAGGTTCGATTCCGGGCAATGCAGCACATGCACGCCAGTGGCGGCGAGCTGTTCGATCTCCTGTGCTTCGAGCTGCGTCATATGCACGGCGAGCAAGCGCGGTGAAAGTAAACCCAGCGCGGCAAGGCGCTTTAGCGGGCGCTCACCACGCTGTGCGAGCGCGGTTTCGACTTCGCTTGCCGTTTCATGCAGATGAATATGAATCGGAAGATCGAGCTCTTCGGCGTAGATGTTAAGGCGGCGCAGCGGCTCGTCAGAGACGGTATACGGCGCATGCGGCGCAAATGCAGTGCGGATCAGCGGATCGCCGCGATAGCGTTCGTGCAGTTCGAGCCCCTTGCTCAGATATTCATCCGGCCCGGATGCCCAGGCAGTAGGGAAATCGATCATGATGAGGCCAACGGTGGCACGCATGCCGGCCTGGCTCGCTGCCAGCGCGGTTTCCTGCGGGAAGAAATACATATCGTTGAAGCAGGTGGTGCCGCCGCGAATCATCTCGGCAATGGCAAGCTCAGTGCCCTGGCGTACGAATTCTTCTCTCACCCAGGTTGCTTCAGCAGGCCAGATGTGATTCTGCAACCAGGTCATGAGCGGCAGATCATCAGCAAGGCCGCGAAACAGTGACATCGCCGCATGCGTGTGTGCGTTCACCAATCCTGGAATCAGCACATGATCCGGCAGATGCAGATCGATTTTGGCTTCACAGCGCCGACGCGCTTCATCGACCGGAAGAATATCGACGATGCGTCCGCGCGCAATCGCCAGGCAGTGATCGTGGTATACCACATCACGCGGCTGCGCAGGCACGATCCAGCCGGCGCGTATGAGTAGATCGACATGCATAGTCATGGGCGCCAAGTGTACGGGGGGGAGGAAAAACTGAAAAGTGCTAAGAGCGCCTAACAAAATGTTTTTTTGAAAGCGCAGCTAGCCGTTTTATTTCCCCTCTCCCGCTTGCGAGGGAGAGCGTTGCGAGGGGGGCATAGCCGGGCAGGGGAGAGGCTATAAGCAACGAATAGGCTTTTTGTTAGATGCTCTAAGCGAAGACGCCGCCGAGATGAGTGGCGGGTGGGGCAGTGCGCAATACGGTGGGTCATTCCGCCACTAGTAGATAGAGCTCCACGCGACGGTTGCGGGCGCGTCCGTCAGCGGTCCATTCCTCATCGACCGGGACGCGTTTGCCGTGCGCGCTGACGTGCAGCAACTGAGCTGGGACGCCCA
>JAITWN010000010.1 GCA_031285245.1 Chromatiales bacterium
GGCCGTATTTCGACCGATAAGTTGTAACGTCGTCATAGAGCTCACTAGAGCATAGATAGGTTCAGGCAAGGTATGCCTACATCAGCAGCCCAATTCAAACCCGGTGCCATCATTCCCATCCTGCCGCCACCAGCGGCGGAACCGCTGTCGTGCAATGCGGTCATGGTGGGCGAAAAGATTACAGTTCATCTGTTCGATGGCTCCCGCTTTGCCGGCATGCTGCAAAAGTTCCTGCGCACCGAGCAGCGCCTCGTTCTCACTATCGAGGGCAACCCCACCGCTCAGGCTCTGCCGTTCGCCAATCTACGGCTGTTTGAACTGCCACAACCGCGCACCTGGACGTCCGCCAGCACGCCAGGAGTCGCAACCGATGGCGCAGCGAGCCCCGTCCGTTATCGCATCAAAATGAAGGACGGTGCATCCGTCGCGGGCTGCTCACTTGGCTATCGCAGAGATGCCGCCGGACTCTACATCTATCCGCTACGCGAAGACAACACCTATACCAACGCTTTCGTTCCGCATACCTCGATAGCCGACTACGCCTTCGAAAATGCCGAGCTCCCGGTGCATGCACAGACCCAAACACCGGCAGCGCCAGCGAAGGCCGTCATAGATTCACCAGAAGCACTGGAAGAAGCGCTCATTCATCACGTCGCGCCCCCCAAGCTCAGGCTTGGCGAAATCCTGGTGAAAGAAGCGCTCATCACGCAAGAGCAGCTCGATGAAGCGCTGGCGAAGCAGAAAGCTCTGCGCGCGCAGGGCAAAAACATGCAGATCGGCCAAGTGCTGATGGAACTCGGCACGCTCGACCTCGCCGCCATCATGCAGGCGCTGTCGGAACGACTCGGCATTCCGTATATCAATCTCGATAAATTCAAATTCAATCCGGAAGCGATTCAGTACGTACCTGAGGAAATGGTACGCAAGCATCATGTCGTGCCGATCCACTTCTTCGATAACAAGCTGGTGGTGGCGATTGAAAATCCGCTCGACTGGCACGCGCTCGATGAAATTCGCTTCCACTGCAATCTACTGGTCGAGCAGGTCATGGCGTCGCACGCGGCCATCGAGCGTGCAATCAGCACGCTGTATTCAGCCCCCGATCTGCAGGAATCATTGCAGGATTTTGTCATCAGCGGCGGCAATGATGATGACGAGCGCGAAGTCGAATACGACGAGTCCGCGGTGCAGGACAACGTCATCGTCAAACTGGTCAACAAGATCATCATCGACGCCTGTAACCAGCGCGCCTCCGATATTCACATCGAGCCCTACCCCGGCAAAAACAAGACCGTGGTACGCATCCGCAAAGATGGCGTGCTGAAAAATTACTACGAAATCCCGAGCAAGATGCGTAACGCGGTGGTCGCGCGCATCAAGATCATGGCCGATCTCGACATCTCGGAGAAACGCAAACCCCAGGACGGCAAGATCGATTTCAAAAAATTCGGACCGCTGAAGATCGAGCTGCGCATCGCCACCATTCCAACGACCGCCGACCAGGAAGACATCGTCATGCGTATCCTGGCGAGCGGCGAACCGGTGCCGCTCGACAAGCTCGGCCTGTCGGCGCGCAATGCGAAGGCACTGCGCAGCCTCGTCACCAAGCCCTATGGGCTTTTTTTGGTCTGCGGCCCCACCGGTTCAGGAAAAACCACGACGCTGCATTCGGTGCTCGGTTACCTCAATACCAGCGAACGCAAGATCTGGACGGCTGAAGATCCGGTTGAAATCACCCAGCGCGGCTTGCGCCAAGTGGTGGTCAAACCCAAGATTGGGCTGACCTTCGCCGCCGCCATGCGCGCTTTTTTGCGCGCTGACCCTGACGTCATCATGGTCGGTGAAATGCGTGACAAAGAAACCACCGGCATGGGTATCGAAGCCTCACTCACCGGACACATGGTGCTCTCCACGCTGCACACCAACTCCGCGCCGGAAACCGTCACGCGTCTGCTCGACATGGGCATGGATCCGTTCAACTTCGCCGACGCCCTGCTCGGCATCGTCGCCCAGCGTCTGACGCGGCGCCTATGCGAACATTGCAAAGAAGCCTATACGCCTGACGCTGCGGAAATAGACGATTTGCTCACTGAATATTGCTATGAACTGCTGCCACGGCAAGCGCCACCAGAGCTGCGCAAGGAAGTGCACGAGCGAATCTTGAACGAATGGAAGGAAAGCTTCCTCGATGCGAGCGGCAACTTCAAACTGTGCCACGCCAAAGGCTGCCCGACATGTGATGGCACTGGCTTTAAAGGACGCCTCGGTATACACGAGCTACTCACCGCCACCGATGCCATCAAAAAGAAGATCCATGAAGAGGCAACGGTGTCAGAACTGTTTGAAACCGCGATCGGCGAAGGCATGCGCACACTGAAACAGGACGGCATCGAGAAAGTCATGCAGGGATTGACCGACATTCGTACTGTACGCACGGCTTGCATCCGCTGAGGTAGCAGCGCGCAGTACCCTCTCATCTCTCCGGCTGCGAAATGGTGACCAGCAGCGCGATGCATCGGAAAAAAACAAAAGCTTTTCTGGATTCCCCACAGTCATTAGGTTGGGCTGAGCTTGCGAAGCCCAACACATGCAGAGCAGCTAGAGGTTTCTGTCGGCGTGTTGCATGACGAGACACGCTTTTCGCCATCCTGGCCGCTCGAACGCCGCCTTCCCTGGCGGCGTACGGTCTCGTCAGGCCACACGCCGACAGCGACCCTCAGGGCTTGGTGTTGAATTCGCAGAGGCCTCGCGGCTGGGCAACGATGGCCGCCTGCCCACAGCGGACGGTCGTCACTGCAGCATGCCTTGCTAATTGATGATTGGGAATTAGGGGCGCGGCGTTTTGCCGCATTCACAGCATTTTCGCCGCCTTTTAAGATAGTTTCTCCGCGTGTTGATTGAGATGCGCGGGTGACTCTTCAAGTGCCCCCCCCTTGAGCTCCACCGTTATCGGTGGAGCTTTTTTTTCCTAATCTGCGCGCACCCCCTTCAAATCTTCAGTTCCACGCCGACGTCACCTTGGCGGTGTTTAATGTGCAGCGCCACGTCCGAGCCGTGACGGCGGATCGCGAGATCGACGACGCCGACATCGCCAAACCGCAGGCCCTTGATCCAGACGCGCCCGATTTGCGGCGGCAAGCGGGGGTGATTGAAACACACCTGCGACTTACTATCCGGTGAGAATTCCATGCCGAGACACGCCTGGAGCAGCATGAAAACCGTGCCGCTCGCCCAGGCCTGTGGTGAGCAGGCTACTGGATAAAGGGTGGGACCTTGCCCAGGCAGGCGGTTGAAACCGCAGAATAGTTCTGGAAGGCGGCCGAGATCGAAGAAGGTCGACGCGTTGAACATGCCGGTCAGGATGTGGAGCGCCGCCTCAGTATGGCCATAGCGCGCGAGCCCGGCTGCGACGATCGCAGTGTCGTGCGGCCATACCGAGCCGTTGTGATAGGACATCGGGTTATAGCGTGTTTCTCCGGCGAAGATCGTGCGTATGCCCCAGCCGTTGAAGCCGTCCTCGCTGAGCATGCTCTCAGCGATGCGCTGCGCGTGCTCTGGCGTTGCGATGCCACAATACAGCGCATGGCCGGGGTTGGAGCTGCGCACCGCGCAGGGGCGCTTGTTGCCATCGAGTGCCATGGCATAAGTGCCGAGCTCTTCGATCCAGAAGGCCCGATCGAACGCGGTGGCAAGCGGTTCGAGACGGCTGCGCCACCTTAATGCGATCTCGGTATGACCGAGCATCATCGCCAGCTCGGCGCCGAGCTGATAAGCCTCATACACGTAGCCTTGTACCTCGCACAGCGCGATCGGTGGTTCAGCGGGGCTGCCGTTGCGATGCCAGATCGAATCGTCTGAATCCTTCCAGCCCTGCTGTACCAGGCCACGTTCGCAGTGACGGCGGTATTCGACAAAGCCGTCGCTGTCGCAATCGCCGTAACGCTCGATCCAGTCGATAGCGCGCGTGATGTGCGGCCACAGCTCAGCGATGAAAGCGCGATCGTCGGTGCGTTGCCAGTATCTGCCGGCGAGAATCACGAAGAGAGGGGTGGCATCGATGGTGCCGTAGTAGCGCTGGAAGGGTACTTCACCGAGTGTAGCCATTTCGCCTTCGCGCAGCTCGTGCAGGATTTTCCCTGGTTCGGCATCAGAAGTGGGATCGTGGCTATCAGCCTGAGTTGCAGCGAGGAAGCTCAGCACGCCACGAGCAAGACTCGGCTGTGCCCACAGCGTCTGTAGCGCCGTGATCAAACCATCGCGACCGAAGGGCGTTGAGAACCAAGGCACGCCGGCATAAGGATAGGGACCATAACGTGTATCGGTAACCAGCATTTGCAGGTCAGCCGTTGAGCGATTTATCCAGTCGTTGAAGAGTTCGTTATCGGTATGTACTGCCGTGCGCGAAGCAATACGCTCGGCGCGCGTCTGCGTGAGTCTGCGTACCGCTTCGGAGTGAGTGGTGACAAAGGTTGGCGCCGCACCGCTGATGCATATGGCGGCGATTTCCATCTCGTAGGGGACGCGGGGAGCAAGGCGCAATGTGAAGCGTGCGCTCGATGCGCTGATCTTGTCAGGTTTGGTGTTGAAACGGATTTTAGTCTGACGAATGACATCGTCGAGGCCTCGATAACTCAGTATCGTTGCGCTACCCGCTACACTGGCCGGCAACATCTCACCTCTGCGCGGCCGTTGCACGCCGCGGATTTCAAACATATCGCTGAAATCCGCACCGAACTCATATTCGATCAGCAGCTCGATTTCGTGCGGACCGTAATTCACGAGCACTAAACGTTCGTGCATCGTGCAATTGTGCACGGCGGTGACACGATGCAGGTGCAGCGTGCCCTTGCCGATCAAAAGCTGCTCGCCGCGGTAAATATCAGGCGTTGTTTGATCGACCACCAGCAGGCTGTTGTCGATCTTGATGGTGGAGTTGAGCAGCATCGGCGTGTGCCCGGCAACATTCATGCGCCAGCACGATAGATGGCGAGTGCCGAGAAAATAGAGACCGTATTCGCCAGCGCCCGAGCAGCAGACTTCGCCGTGGCGATCGAAAACCGCGAAAGTATCTCCTTCCTTCAGTACGCAGGTGCGGTCGTCCTCACGCGTGGAGACGACCGGGACATGCTGATGTGGTTCGAGCTGGACCGCTTGATTCATGACGCTTCCCTCGTGCTGAAGGGAATCAGGCCCGCGAAGCGCCCGCCGCTGTGATGGCGGCGTGGCTTGTGCGGTTCCACTCCGGTGAAGCGCTGCTGCTGTTTGCAGCGCTGCCCTCGATGAGCAGTCGATAGGCTGCAAGATAGCCATCTGCCATTTTGCGGGCGGAGAAGTTTTCCTCGAAGTGACGACGACAGGCGCGCCGGTCGATGCGCTCGATATCACTCAGCGCACTGACGGCCTGATCCTGATTGTCGACGATATAGCCAGTGTGGCCATGGAGCATGACTTCGGGGACTGAGCCGCGCTGATAAGCGATGACGGGCGTGCCGCAGGCAAGCGCTTCCACCATGGCAAGACCAAAGGGTTCGGGCCAACTGACAGGGAAGAGTAGTGCTAGCGCGCCGCCGAGCAGTTCGTTCTTGCCGCGATCGTCGATTTCACCGAGGAATTCAATATTCGGCTCGCGCAGCAGCGGACGGATGCGCTGTTCGAAATACTCGCGATCGGCGGCATCGACTTTGGCCGCCATGCGCAGCGGCAGGCCAGTGCGTAGCGCGATATTGATGGCTTCCTCAGGGCCTTTCTCGGGGGAGATGCGGCCGAGAAAAGCGAGATATTTTCCTTGCTGCGGCTGAAAATCGTACAGCTGCTCAGGCATGCCGTTATACACCGTGCTGCTCCAACGCGCGCCCGGCAGAGGACGGCGCTGATCGTTGGAAATTGAGATCACCGGCATATCGGAAAATTCTGCAAAGATCATCTTCAGCTCGGGAAGATCGAGCCGCCCATGCATCGTGCTCACCTGCGGCACCGCAATGTGCCGGCAGAGCGGGAAGTGCAGAAAGTCAGTATGGAAGTGGATGACGTCGAAAGAATGCGCGGCGCGGGCGACGGCGGCGAGTTGCAGCAACTGTCCAGTGAAATTGTCCTGTGCCTGGCCGGATAGTCGCAGCGACTGCGGTACGACGGGGCGTAGCTCAGCGCTGGTACGCGAATCTGCGCTCGCATACAGCACGACTTCATGACCCTGGCGGATCAGTTCCTCGGTCAGAAAATGAACCACTCTTTCCGTGCCGCCGTAGGTTTTTGGCGGAACGCTTTCAAACAGCGGTGCGACTTGGGCAATTTTCATGAGCGCTCCTCATCCTTGAGAGTGCCTCCCACCACCTCAGGCAAGCATGGGGTTTCAGTAGCGGGAACGCAAGCGAGCGGTATGCTCGCCCGAATGTTCGGGCGTCCTTGCATGGCGACGGCTGCACTGAAAGTGCCGATCGCTTAGCGCAATGCTCCCATGATGATGCGAAGAAACATACAATAACGCGCCACTTTCCCGCGATTTTTAAGGAACCTCTGAAAAATCTCCGTCATTGCGAGGCGAAGCCGTCCACGTAGACGCGCCTGGGATTGCCGCGGTGCTGATAGCCGTCTGGCGCCCCTCGCAATGACGAAATCAGGGTTCCTTAAGCGTAATTTCAAATTAAATTTATTCATTGGCGATCCTGATGACTGCGCTTATGGTTGATGATGTGTCTGCGGTTTTAGTAGTTGCTGCGGTGTTGCTTCGAGCTGACGGCACAGTGCTACTCGCGCAGCGGCCGCCGGGGCGCCCAAGTGCAGGCTTCTGGGAATTTCCGGGTGGCAAGGTCGAAGAGGGTGAAGCGCTCGCTGCGGCGCTTGTCCGTGAGCTGCGCGAAGAGCTCGGCATCATCGTACAAGAGGTAACGCCTTGGGTGCGTTTTGAGCATGGCGCATCTGGTCGGCGCGTCTGTCTGCACTTTTTTCGCATCACTGCCTGGGATGGCGAGCCGCGCGGATGCGAAGGGCAGCGCCTTGCCTGGGTGCGGCCGCGAGCACCTGGCGTGGCGCCGCTATTGCCGTTCAACGACCGCATGTTGCGTGCACTCACTTTGCCTGCGCTTTACGGCATTACCGATGCCACCCGCCACGGTGAGGAAGCCTTCCTCGTGCGTCTGGAGCGCGCGCTGGAGCAGGGGCTGCGCATGGTGCTGATGCGTGAACCGGCGTTCGATCGCGATCAGCAACTGCGTTTTCTGCGCGCGGTTGTTGCGCGTGCGCGCGAACATGGCGCTTGTGTGCTGGTGAGCGGCGATGAAGGCTTGGCGATGCAGGGCGGCGCCGATGGCGTGCAGCTTCGCGCCGCGCAGCTGATGAGTGCCGAGGTCGCACCGCGCATTGGTCTGTGGGGTGCGTCGTGTCACGATGCGCGCGAGCTTGAGCGTGCAGCAGCGCTCGGTGCGGATTTCGCGGTGCTTTCGCCAGTATTAGCGACCACTAGTCATCCTGGCAGTGTGGGCATGGGCTGGGAGGCGTTTGCGGCGCAGAGTCGTGGCTGGCCAATGCCGGTCTATGCGCTTGGCGGCATGCGGCCTGACATGGTCGAGACGGCGATGCGCCATGGCGCGCACGGCATCGCCCTGCTGAGTGGAATCTGGTAAGGTCTGCCCTTTCCCGAAACGATGGTGAGGCCGGATCGATGAAGGCGCCCCTGGTGGGTGTAGTAATGGGCAGCAACAGCGACTGGAAGACCATGCAGCACGCTGCCGAGGTGCTCGACGATTTCAAGGTCGCCTGTGAGGTGCGCGTGGTGTCGGCGCACCGCACGCCCGACCTGCTTTACGAATATGCTGAAGGGGCTGCGCTGCGTGGCATCGCTTGCATCATCGCAGGAGCAGGCGGCGCGGCGCATCTGCCGGGCATGCTGGCCGCCAAAACGACGCTGCCGGTGCTCGGTGTGCCGGTTGAAACGCGTGCGCTCAAGGGGCTTGATTCGCTGCTTTCCATTGTGCAGATGCCCCGTGGCGTGCCGGTCGCGACGTTTGCCATCGGTGAGGCTGGTGCGGCCAATGCTGGGCTGTTTGCCGTTTCTTTGCTGGCTTTGCACGATGCGCGTCTCGCCAAGCGTCTCGCTGATTTCCGGCGCGCGCAGAAAGCGCGTGTCAAAGCGATGAAGCTGCCGCGCTGAAAGGCATCTGCTGTATTGATCATGAACGTTACTCTTCGCGTGTCTCAATCCATGAGTTCATCTGCAATCTTTCCCGGCGCGACGCTTGGTCTGCTTGGCGGCGGTCAGCTCGGCCGTATGTTCACGGCGATCGCGCGCACGCGCGGCTACGATGTCGTGGTACTCGATCCCGATCCAGCGAGCCCGGCGGCGCAGTTTGCAAGCGCGCACCTTTGCGCATCCTACGATGATGCCGAAGCGATCGCACAGCTCGGCAGTCGCTGCGATGCGGTCACCGTCGAATTCGAGAACGTACCGTCGCAAGTACTCGAGCGTCTCGCCGCGTATTGTCCAGTGCGCCCAGGTGCGCGTGCGCTTGCGATCTGTCAGGCGCGTATCGCGGAAAAAGGTTTTCTGCGTGATGCCGGTTTTGCTACCGCGCGCCATGTGCCCGTGCGCGATTTCGCGGATCTGCGCCAGGGGCTGGAAGAAGTGGGCACGCCGGCGCTGCTCAAGCTGAGTCGCATGGGGTATGACGGCAAAGGGCAGATGCTCGTGCATGATCGCGCGAGTGCCGAAGCGGCATTCACCGCGCTCGGTGGACACGAGTGCGTGCTCGAAGAGCGTATCGATCTTGCGACCGAGATTTCCGTGGTGCTGGCGCGTGGCAGCGATGGCGAGGTGGCGACGTTCCCGGTGTGCGAAAACAGTCATCGCAACGGCATTCTCGATGTCACTAGCGTGCCGGCGAGTGTGCCGGCAACGCTCGCCGCTGAGGCGGTGCGTGTCGCTGGTGCCATCGCTGCAGCGCTTGATTACGTCGGTGTGCTCGCGGTGGAATTTTTTGTCGATCGCGCAGGACGCCTGCTGGTCAACGAGATGGCACCGCGGCCGCACAACAGCGGCCACTACACGCTCGATGCCTGCCTCACTTCACAATTCGAACAGCAGCTGCGTGCGCTGTGTGGTCTGCCACTTGGGGATCCGTCACTGATTCGGCCGGCGGTGATGGTCAATATTCTTGGTGATACATGGAGCGCTGGCGAGCCGCGCTGGCAGGCGGTGCTCGGCGAGACGGCGGCGCGTCTACATCTCTACGGTAAGCGCGAGCCGCGTCCGGGGCGCAAGATGGGACACTACACTTGCCTTGCCAGTAGCGTCGATGATGCTAGGGACATCGCCGAGCGCATTCGCGTGGCGATGTCCCCAGCGGCTGGCTGATGCCGCAATATCCCCGTCGGGCCGGGCTGATATCGACGATTGACTTAATCGATCGAACTCACGTCCATGTTGGACTTGGCGCGATCGAGCGTTGATATCATCGGTTTGATGGCTTCCTGCAATGCCGCACCGTCTTTTTTGGCCTGCTCGGCGACAGGGGTGATCGCTTTTACGCCCGCTGGCGTGAGATCGTTCGAGAGATAGGTCTCAATGTCGCGCAGATCGGAAAGATAGGTCTGCAGCACCCGATTTACCTCATTGCTGTTCTTCGATACTTCCATGAAAGCTTTGCGTTGCTCGGCCTGTCGTGAGGCGCTGATACCCAGCACCTGGGAGTTGGAGACGGTGCTCTCATCACTCTGCCATCCCGAGAAGTAACTGGCGCCCTGCGAGCGCATCGCGTTGGCGTTTTTTTCGAGCTTGGTGCCGAGTTTCTCCATTTCTCCGACCCGATCGCTGTAGCGCTTGAACGATGAGGGTAGCGGCTCCTGGTTAGGCGTGATCAGCGTGTCGATCGAAGCATCAACGACGTCCACCTGCACGACCGTGTCCTGTAGATTGGTATAGACCTGCGACATGTTGCTGGTGAGCTGTTTCTCGGGCTGCGGAATCGATGCGCAGGCAGGAATCAAGACCGTGAGTGCGGCGGAGAAAGCAATATGAGTCAAAGTCCGTTTTTTCATGGGCTGCTGCTCCTTAAGAATATCCCAGCTGGCCGCGCTGATATCGCGTGTTGATATCGATGGGGGCTGGCGATCAGCCATGTCAAATGGCTTAGTTGGTCGTGCTCGTGTCCATGTTGGACTCGGTACGATCGAGCGCTGATATCATCGGTTTGATGGCTTCCTGCAGTGCTGCGCCATCTTTTTTCGCCTGCTTGGCGACAGGGGTGATCGCTTTCACGCCCGCTGGCGTGAGATCGTTCGAGAGATAGGTTTCAATGTCGCGCAGATCGGAAAGATAGGTCTGCAGCATCCGATTTACCTCATTGCTATTCTTCGCGACATTGGAAAAATTCTCGCGTTGCTCAGCCTGTCGCGAATTACTGATATCGAGCACTTCGGTGCTCGATACGGTGCCTTCATCGGCCTGCCATTTCGAGAAATAACTGGCGCCTTGCGAGCGCATCGCATTGGTATGTTTTTCGAGCTTGGCGCCGACTTTTTCCATCTCCCCGACGTGATCACTGTAGCGCTTGAACGACGAGGGTAGTGGCTCCTGGCTGGGCGTGATCAGGCTGTCGATCGAAGCATCAACGACGTCCACTTGCACGATGGCGTCCTGAAGATCGGTGTGGACCTGTAACAGATCGTCGGAGACCTTCGTCTGCTGTGGAATAGGCGCACAGGCGGGGATCAAGACGGTGAGTGCAGCGGAGAAAGCAAGGTGAGTCAAAGTCCGTTTCTTCATGGCTGCTCCTTAGCAATTCGATCAGCTCCCCCCCTACCGACCAAGCCATCATAACATGGCGATGTCTTCACCCTTGGTGCGTACCGCTACCCATGTGATGAGCAGCAATGACATTGCCGCGGCAAGCAGGTTACACTTGCGCGCCGAGGAAACTAATCCTAAGGAGCAGCCATGATGAGTGACATGGACGAAGCGAGGGAGCAGATGATGGAGGATTTTCGGCGGGTAGTGCGTGATGCTGAAGCGCTGCTGCGGGCAACAGCTGGTCACGGCGATGAGGTGGTTGAAGCGGCGCGCGCGCGCGCCGAAGACAGCCTGCGCGAGGCGCGCTATCGTTTGGCGCAGTTCGAAGGCGATCTGATTGATCGCACGCGTGCTGCCGCGCGTGCTACCGATGATCTCGTACACGAGAAACCCTGGCAGGCGGTCAGCATTGCGGCGGGTGTCGGTTTTTTGCTCGGCTTGCTGACCGGCGGCAGACACCGCTGAAGTCAGCACGTTCCGTGAGAAACGATGAGGAAACTGGTCGGCGCCCAGGGGCTGTTGCCGGTCTGCTGGAAGCGGCGCGCAGTATTTTCGCGTCCGGTGTGGATATGGCCCGGCTGCGCGTGGAAATGCTGCGCGCAGAGGTGTGGGAAGAATTTGCCCGCATGCGTAGTGCGCTCCTCTTCGCAATGCTCGCGGTCTTTTTTCTGGTGCTGGCGATGGCGTGCGTTTCTGTGTTGCTGGTGACGGTGTTTTGGGAAACTCACCGTC
>JAITWN010000085.1 GCA_031285245.1 Chromatiales bacterium
ACCGACGCCTACCGGTGAAAGATTCAAACCATTCGTCACGAAGACATCGAGGAAGCCATCGAGATCGTAATCAGCGATGGCTACGCTCTCGCCAGTGCCCGCGCCTTCTCTCACTGCCAATCCTATCGGGCCAGCAGCGCCGCCCGCATCTTTCACACGCTCGAAGGTGCCGTCACCACGATTGCGCAGAAGAATATTGGCGATATTGTTCGTCGCCTGTCGGCATACCAGGAAGAGATCGACATTCATGTCATTGTCGAAGTCACCCGCCGTCACGCTCACGCACTCGATCGGATCAGCAAGTCCAGCTGCAACGGTCTGATCTTCGAAACCCGATGGCGTATTGATGAGCAGCGTGGGCCGCGCCGGACGATCGGTCACCCACAACCCGCTTACCGACAGATTTGACATCTCTTCGGTACTATCGATGACAAAGTACACCTCGCTCCAGACCTGTTCGCCATCAGCAGTTTTGGAGCGCATGACGACGTTCCAGGTTTTTTTGTCCTGATCGTAGCCAATACGCATATTCGGCGTTGAACCGTTGTCCTCTGGCATTCCGGCTACCGCGGGGTCTGCGGGATCCAGCGTAATTTTCTGATTGTCCGGCGTGAAGTTCGCACTACCGATATGAACCTGCGGCAGCCCGAAGCCTTCCTGATACATGTCGAAGGTAACCGCGCCCGTACTGGTGAACTGAAAACCCTTGGTTTCTCCCATCAAGCGCGCTTCGAGATGTTTTTTATCCCCACTCAGCGCCCCTCCTGAGGGATGGGTTTGCACGCCACTCAGCAGGAAAATATCAGGGCGTCCGTCATTGTTGAAATCGGCGATCACCGTGTCAGCGGTGGTCGGAATTTGCTTCACGAGAGAAGTAATGTTCTGCCACGGCGATGGCACTGGGTTCCATACGCGCTGCGGATAGGAAGCATTGTCCGGACAAATCACATCAAGCTTGCCGTCATTGTTCACATCGAGAAGTTGAACGTATTGATAAGGACGGCACACCATACGCATATCAGAGGTGGTGGCAGTGAACGTGCCATCCCCGTTCTGGTGCATCAGATCAGCGATGCCGCCCATTTGCGCCATGATGAAATCCGGGCGACCGTCGTTGTCATAGTCCATCCACGTGGAGAGCCGACCACCCCAAGCGGTATTGACTACGCCGAGCTCCTGCGTGCGATCGATCAACGCGCCGTTTTCATTGACAAAAAACTGATCTGGATTACCCACACCGACGGCGACGATGAGATCCTGATCGCCATCGTTGTCGTAATCAAACCAGCTACCACCGTGAGTATCGGCCTTGGGGTTGGTCATCCAGCGCATGGTCTGATTGACCACATCGACAAACGTGCCATCACGCTTGTTCAGAAACATCGCGTTCTTGAGACGATGCATGCTGACGAAGAGATCAGGGTAACCATCACCATTGAGATCACCCCAGGAAGCGCCGTAGCTTTCGCCCGACATCTTCATACCGACATTATCGGAGACGTCCTTGAAACTGATATCTTCGGCGCGCACTTGCACACAACCGATCGACACCATAACCGCGAGGAGAGCTCTGGGAATGGCTTTCATGATATTCACCCTGAGACAGGCTTTCGTCACTGTCACGGTGCGCAATTCGCAATACCGCAACAGCCCATTTATCACGAGCGACAGAGTTTATTTCACGTGCATACGCGAACAATGCGAAAAATCAATTTCTGCAGAAGAACAGCTAGCCTTGAGAACACATCCGTGAAATTAGAGAGCCCCTCTCCCACGCTTGCGAGGCCTCTGCGGGGCGGTGACCCGCGGCGCCCGTGACGCCTCAAGCATCGCGACACATCAGCTCACAGTATTTTTCCGACAGAGTCATAGGTTGGGCTGAATGCAATGAAGCCCAACACACGCAGAGTAGCTAGAGGTCGCAGTCGGCGTATTGCCTGGCAAGACCCGCTTTTCGCCATCCTGGCGGCGTACGGTCTCGTCAGGCAACACGCCGACTGCGACCCTTAAGAGTTTGATGTTCGATTCAGTTGCGCAAAATCAGAGAGTAAGACCAGGAACGGTCATTCTGCTTTCATCAAGTAATTCGTCATAGATTTCAGCGACGCCGCGCGCCATTTCAAGATCACTGAATCGCTCTGCCTGGCGCACCCGGGCGCTGTCACCCAGCGCATCACTATCGACATCTGCACTAGCAATGTCTTGCAGTGCTCGCAGTAGCTCATCGACGTTTCCTGGTCTAACCAGCACACCATCGATGTGATCACGCACCACGGAGGGTACGCCTTCAACACGCGTTGCCACCAACGGTAGACCCGCAGCCATCGCCTCCAGCAAAACCATCGGCGTGCCTTCGCCATAAAGGCTTGGCAGCACGAAAACATGCATACGGCGCAGCGCTGACGAAATATCTTCGACGAAGCCGGCCCATTCGATACATCCTGAGAGACCTAACTGATCCGCACGTCGAGCGATCTCTTCCTGGTAGGCGGGAGTTTCAAACGATCCGGCGGCGTATAAAGTCACATCGACGCCAAGCTTTCTGAGCTGCGCGAGCACATCCAGCAGTACCTCAAGGCCCTTGCGCGGACGAAACAGCGCCATCACTCCGAGTACCAGCGGTTTACCCACCACGCGCGCTCTGCGCAGTAGCGCGCAGAGCGGCACACCATTCCAGATGGTGCTGATGCAATCCGGCTTGGCGCCGCGTGACAAGGCATAGTGCTCCAGACTGCTCGACACGCACATAATCCGCGATGCGCTACGCAGAACGAAGCGCTCGATCAGAGCGTTACGAATATTGCGCGCAGCGGCTTCAGTATCGGAGTCAGCAGGGCTGTGCAAGTGATACACCATCGGTACACCTGCAAACCGCGCCGCGATGCCGCCGATCAGGCCGCCACGGACGCTATGTGTATGGAGCAGGCGATAGCCGTTCTTTCGGATCAAACGCGCTATCGCTAATGCCACTGCAAAATCAAAACGCGACTTCATTGGAAAAGAATGCAGCGCCGCGCTGGTGTTACGCCTGCGCACGGCGAATTCTCCTTCCTTGAGGCAGGCGAAATCGATGCGATAACCGAAATCCGGTAAGCGGCCTGCGAGCAGATCCTGCACGCGCTCGGCACCCGCATAGAACTGCGCGTTGATAAGGTGAAGTACAGGAATCGTATTCTCAGGCATGGACGTCCTCCCTGGAGAGCCAGTTATGGAATCACTGCGACATCGTCGCTACGCGCCAGACGTCGCAGCAGCACGCCGAGGCGAGGACCGAGCGCTTTCCCAACTACTGTCATTTCCGCTTCCGTAAACGGCCTGAACACCAACTGCATCGCAAGAAAAAGTGCCACTGACAGCGCTGCGGAGAACAGCGCGGGCACAGCGAAGGCGTGCAAAGCAATGCCAACACCAGCGGCAACAATCCCCGTCGAAACAATGCTGGCCTGGCCATGCCATTGCACCTTGAAGCCGCCGGCATCGCGCACCATCACCGCAGTAGCGATGCCATTGGAAAGCGCTGAAGCAGCGATCAGGATCAGCACTGCGGTATCGATGCCGCGCCCTGCGAGCATCCACATTGCACACAGCGCGAGCGGCGATATCAGCGCGGTATGGCCGAGCACGGCGGCGCGCCCGATGATCTGCAAGACCATTTCGAGAATGCTCCGCTGAGAAGTGATCGCAAGCGCGAGATACATCAGCAGCAAAGTGCCGCCGGCATCATAAAATCTGCCACCGCTCAGCAGACGGACCAGCTCATCGCCACAGCAAGTGATTGCCACTGTGCCAGCCGCGACGATGAGCAGATTGCTCTTGGTCAGCAGGCTTGCGCCGATTTCGACGATGGCCCGCCCACCCGGTTGATGCGCGCGTGCCACCAATACCGGCATGATGATGCCGCGCAGCAGCGTGCCCGGCAGATATCTGCCCACTACGCGCTGAAGACTCTGTAAAAACGCAAACAGTCCGCTCTCAACTACGCCAAGTGTGCTCGCGAGCACCAGCCTGATCGCACCCGGTGTGCTGGTAACGCCGAGCATATCCATCGGCGCCATGTGGCGCATGAAATGCAAAATCTCGCGCCACGGCACCACGCCCGAGGCACCGCGAACATGCAACGCGCGCAAACTAATGGCAAGCAATACCCAGGCGATGATCAGAGCGAAGGCAACGATCGCAACATCAATATGCAGAATCAGCGCAAGATCGATGTGAACGTTCGCGATCAGCAGAAAAGCAAGCGCGCCGAGCCGACTATAGACCAGCATCGACCCCACCATGCGTGATCTCCCCTGCTCCAGCAGCGCATCGAGCAGTTCACAGGCGAAATTAACCGAAGGAATGAGAAAAAACAGCATGAGCGCGATCAGCGTTGTCGCTGCGCGCTCGGGCGTAAAACCAAGCGCTGCGGTAATGGTCGGCCAGAGCCACCATGCAATCGCTGTCAGCAGCAGCAATGCGCCAAGCTGAGAGGCGATCAAGAAGAGCACAAAACGCAGCAGACGCGGCGCTGACAGGATCATGATCATCTGCGGAAGAAAACGCCGCGCCACATGCAGTGTGCCGAAAGAGCCGAGCGCCAGCATAGCTTCGGCGAGCCCGATGATCAGCATGTAAGCGCCGAACTCAGGCGGTGATAACGCCCGCACCAGCACCAATATGAGCGCCGCCTGCCCCGCGGCCTGAAGCGCTCGTCCACTGACGAACTGACCCATCGCGCGCTGCAGGCGGCCTATGCTGTAGTGATCGGTATGCGCCGACTCGGCCAAGAGACCCGTCGCCTTAGCGATAACCAAGACCGTTCAAGAGCGCGCTCTGCTCTTGCAAAACGGTGGCAAGCTGAGCTTCGCTCCAGCGTCGCTGCCATGATCCAGGCCGGTAATGCAATTTGAGCGAGCGGATGGCCTTCAAATATTCGGCATCCGCTTCAATGCCGATAAAACCCAGAATATCCACGAGACAGCGCTCGGGGTCAGCAAGAAGATTCTCATACCGAACTTCCAAAATGCGCTGCGCCGCAATGGACGACAAGCCGTGATTCAGCTCCTGCATTTCATAAACCCAATTGCGTGCCGCGATGGTCAGCGAGTCCTCACCTGAGCGCTCCATCTCCTCAGCGGTGCGCCCATCCCACCATACGCGGTGCCCACCCCACCATTCCACGCGCAGCAGAGAATCCGCCACTTCACGGCCGTCTCTGATGACGTGGATATAACGTGCGTTGGGAAATACCTTGTTCAGCGCAGAAATACGGCGATTATTGGAAGTGCGTTTGGACAGCACAATATCACCGTGAGCGCCGCGGCGAATGGAGGAAAAAGCGCGACGCAAGCGAGATGAGGCCTGTGCACTCGGCACGTAACCGCGATCCGGAAAGAGTGGGATACCGCAACGCCGATAAATCGATTCACCTTCGACGGGAGTCGGAAATACGCGTTTCATGAACGGGCGTTTGACGAAATAAGCATTGCCACCGCCACTGAACCAGGCAGCGAGCTTGCCTTCGGTATCACCAGAAACTAGCCCTGCTACTCTGCCGAGAGGCAAGCGCCATTCATCGTAGTTGCTGATATAAGCAACGTGTCGATGCAAACACAGCAGCTTGTATACCAGTGTCGTACCAGATCGCCCTGCTCCAACTAAAAACGCCGTTCCGTCTTTCCCGGACATCGCCATCTCAGCTCTCCTCGCTGACAATCCCACAGTTTTAGTGGCAGCAGTGTGCACCGAAGATGTGCATAGCATCATTGCGCTTTTTCATTGCTGGTATTCCCCCTCGCATCCAATGATGAGCTTCTTCATTCACCATGATCTGTGGAGGCGCAATCATGTCAGCTTGCTTGGAAAGCGCGCACTCACTCTCTGCTACAAAAGAGAAAATCATCTTCGTTACCGGCGCATCACGCTCTGGAACGACACTACTCAGCTTTGTTTTACGCAATCATGAACAGATACTAGGTCTAGCTGAATTGCAATATTTCGGTGATTTTTTCGATCCTCGTGTCGATGCGATCAACGTCAGCGAACGCCAACTGCTCAAAGCCATCGCCGCGGTATTTCTGCGTCACGAAGCAGGAATGCGCAAAGGTCGGCTTGAGGCTTGTGACAGAAATATGGAAATGGTCTGTGCAGAACGGGCAAAAAAACTGCTCTCGAAATTACCAAAGTCAGAGCACACTCCCTGCGCCGTTTTTGCTGCAGCCATCGAAGAGCTCACTGATGAAGCAGGGAAAAGCATTCCCTGCGAACAGACGCCGCGAAATATCTTTTATGCTGAGGCACTGCTTGAGCACTATCCCGAGGCGCACGTGGTTCACATGATGCGCGATCCGCGAGCAGTCATGGCCTCACAGAAAAAGCGCTGGAAACGCCGCAAGCTGCTTGCCAATCGCGCAGCTCTGCCAGGTCGGGACGCGCTGCGAGCGTGGGTCAATTATCACCCCTACACTATGGCAACGCTGTGGGATCGGGCTACCGGCGAGGCAATGCGCCTGCGTTCTCATCCGAGATTTCATATCGTGCGCTTCGAAGATCTGCTGGAACGTCCAGAGCCGACGATACGAAATCTCTGCAAGGAACTCGGCATCGATTTTCAGGCGCAGATGCTGAACATTCAGCAAATAAACTCTTCCCATGAATCCTCAGCGAGAGGCGCGCGCAGCGGCTTCAACCCGCAAGCCGTGCACGCGTGGAAGCAAACACTGCACCCCGGAGAGATATCGGTCACTGAGCGGATGTGCCGAAAGAAAATGCAGCTCAATGGCTACTCACCGATTGCCACGGGGCCAGCGCTGATGGGAGAGCTGCGCTGCGCTGGTTCTTATATTTTCCATGCCACCGCAGTGCTTGCCGTCAATCCCATGCGCGCCTGGATTCAGCTCCGAGCCCTACTGGGTGGCAAGTCAAAACGAATCTAATCTCAGCTAACAAAATATTTTTTGAAAACGCCGCTAGCCGGTTTTTATTTCCCCTCTCCCCAACCCCTCTCCCGCAAGTGGGAGAGGGGCTGCCAAGCCACTCGCTGCTCTTGTTGAAGCTCCCCTGCGCAAACTGCGATCAATAGACGTCTTTATTACGCAGCAAGGTAAATGGCGTTAGCACAACGATCTTCAGATCAAACAGCAAAGACCAATTGTTAATGTACTGAAGATCGAACTCGATGCGCTTTTCCATCTTGGTCAAAAGGTCAGTCTCTCCGCGCCAACCATTGATCTGCGCCCAGCCGGTCATTCCCGGCTTGACCTTGTGACGCAACATATAGCGATGGATGAGCGGTCGGTAACGCGTGTTGTGGGTGAGCGCATGTGGCCGCGGCCCAACTACTGACATATCCCCCTGCAAGACATTGATGATCTGTGGCAGCTCATCGAGCGATGTTCGCCGCAGAAAGCGCCCCACAGAGGTAACGCGCTCATCGTTGCGCGTTGCCTGCTGCACTTCACGGCCATCTTCGCATACCGTCATGGTGCGAAACTTCCACACGGTGATGACTTCACCGTTCACTCCGCCTCTTCTCTGCTTGAAGAGGATGGGGCCAGGTGAGTTCACCTTGATGGCGATGCCGATAATAATCATCGGGATCAGCGCTATCGCAAAAAGAAAACTGCCTATGAGCAGATCCTCGGCGCGCTTTACAAAGCGCTTGATGCCGTGAAAAGGCGTCTCACACACGCCGATCACTGGCATTTCCCCCATGGTGGTTAGCTGTGGGTGGATCATGTCATAAGTGAACTTTCCCGGTACGACATACACCGAGATCGCGCTATCGGCGAGCTTTTCAATGATCTGCCTTATGCGATGCTCAGCACGCAGCGGTAGTGTTATGTAAATGAGATCTATTTTTCCTGCACAGGCATGCTCGTGCAAAAGATCGATACCGCCGAAGATGACGCCCTCGGAAAAATCAGCGGTGCGCCTGGGAGCTGGTATTCTGTCTTCATAAAAACCCGAGAATTCGAGCCCCTTCCACTGCGCATCGGCGATGATGCGCGAGAGATTGACGCCGAGATCGTTGTAACCGACGATCGCTACCGTGCGCGTATTGAAGCCATGGCGACGCGCCTCCCACAGAACCACATAAAGCACAGATCGCCACATCAGGAGAAAAGAGAGGGTGACAAAGAACCACGCCATGAGGACATAGGCATTGTCATGAAAGGGCTCATTCATCAGCGCAACCACAAAAATCACCAGCCCTGCCACGCACCAAGTCATCACCACATGGATGAGCTCTTTCCTGAGAGCCGTCATGCGAACTGACTTGTAAAGATGGGTGCTCTGAGCAATCGCGTAATAAGAGCCAACACCACAAACCGCTATGAAGCTCCACGTATAATCCCAGCCCACCAAAAACCAACGACAAGAGATAATCACCCCAGAAAGCACGATCAGAGCATCAATAAAGGCTTCTAGAAGAGAGTTTTCTGAACCGGTTACGCTCATCGGCACAATCCCCGTGGATTCCATTCCATTGGCATAATTCCAAGAGGAAAATCCATTCCTCCATGCATCCATGCCGACACCGAAAACCCTTGGTGTCGAAAATTTCAGATCCTGTGTCCCGATATTTCAAATCTACTAAAACCTCTCGACTTCCGATGCCAAAGTATTCCCTCTTGAGGGACGAGCATTCATTGAAAAAATTCAATGTGGTACACCGTGCTTTTACCGACACTCTCTCCATCACTCAGCGATCACTCGAGGGCGGCGATGCATGCGATGACTGAAACCGCGGAAAATGCTTCAAAAAACGGCAAGATCATGAGCGCATTGATCGAAAGGAAAGTCTGCCCAGCCTGCGAATCTGGAAAATTTTCCACCCTATTCAAAGAAAAATTCAGCGACAAAAAAGTTTGGAAGTTTATCGAAAGAAAATTCAAGAACCCGGAAAACGTCCGCGATCTTCTGGCTGATGGAAATTACGAGCTGTGCAAATGCCGGTCATGCACGCTGATTTTTCAGCGTAATATTCTTTCCGACGAATATACCAGCCAGCTGTACGATAACTGGCTTATCGACGAGGATGCCGAGTCAGAACTCTCCAAAGAGAAGCTTGCGCCACGGCAGCTCGCGTATTTCGCCAATGAAGTACTGACGATTGGCCGCTTGATGAAACGCCCACATCATGAGATCAAAGTGCTCGACTATGGCCTGGGACGTGGCTGGTGGTGCCAAATAGCGCAGGCTTTCGGCTTCGATGCCTATGGCACTGACCTCGCAACACGCCTGGTTGCGCAGGCGCGGGACAAAGGCATCAAAGCCATCGGCGTCACCGAGCTCAACACTCAACGTTTCGATTTCATCAATACCGAGCAGGTGTTCGAGCATCTCGCTCGCCCGCTCGATGTGCTGAGGCAACTGCGGGAAATACTTGGAAAAACTGGCGTGATCAAAATCAGTGTGCCCGAGGGACGCGGCCTTGAAAAACGCATCCCGCTCATGGACTGGTCGGCGCCTCGTTGGGATAAGCGCTATCTAGTGGCGGCAACGCCACTCATCCACATCAATACCTTCACCCAGCGCAGCATCGCTGCGATGGCTAAGCGCGCTGGCCTCAATGCGCTCACTGTACCCATCCGCCACCACTATTCTCTGTGCGATACCAGCAGTCTGCATACGATCGGGAAATCGCTAGTGAGACCGCTTTACCGGCGCCTCATCGGCTCGAACTACGTTTTCCTTCAGGCCTCCTGATACATCACTTAAGACTTCTGTTAAGACTCAGGAAGTACTGCAATGGCAGGCTGCAACGCCTGATGCGTAGTCTGAGGCACTTTGCCATCGAAGATGAGATTGGTATCCACCGGAGTCATTGGATCAACCATTGGACGCAGCGCGCCAAGCACGAGGGCTATGGCATCCACGTGCCAGAGCACGATGTCGATGCAGGCTGCGCTGAAACTGCGATATCTATACACACGCTGTGCAAAGAGCGCACAGAAGGAAAGCACCCAGAGCATCAGCATCACATGCGTTACTGGCAGTAGCAGAATTCCCGCAATCAACATCAGCCACAAGCCAAGCGTTGCGATGAGATGGTGATGTATCGCCACCGCGCTCCAGAAATACGGCGTACCTAAAGCGGATCGCAGTACCTGTCCTGGTCCGTAGAGATAGCCTGAACGGATACGTCTCAGTTGCAGGGTGAAGGTCGGATCGGTGTGCCCATGATGAAATACGCTGCGGCAGGACAAGCGGCGCATCTTCCAGCCACGAGCTGACAAACGCAGTCCGAGCTCCTGCTCTTCGCAGGAGTAAAGGTTGCGATTCGACATATAACCCACGCTGCGCAACGCATCCCGGCGATAGAGTCCGCCCATGTCGAGCCAGCGACAAGCGCCCACTCTACCTTCCAATCCACGCATCTGGCGACCTCTGAAATGATGGTTCTCCGCGCTCGCCTCTTCGACTAATCCCGCCACGCCGGCAAGCGTAGGATCTGATTTGAGCACGCGCACCGCGTTTCCGATGAAGTCCGCATTGAGCTCCATGTCGCCATCGAGGATGTAGATGTATTTTCCACGCGCGAACTGAAACCCAAGCTGAGGGCCTACGCCACAACAGCGCTGCGCGGGATTGGCGAGCTGAACGATGCGAATGCAATAGTTTGATGCGATCTCCACTGTGCGATCGGTGGATCCGCTATCGGCAAGAATGATTTCGCCCTGCATGCCACGCAGCGCAGCAAGTGCGGACTCGATGGCCGCGCGGATATGACGCTCTTCATTGAGCGCCTTGATGATGATGCTGATCTCGGGCTGCGTGGAAGCGCTCATGCTGTCATCGCCATTCGATGTCAGCGCATGATGGTACCGGCAGCTCTAGCAGCGGTCGTTGCGGATTATCAACGCAAGCAATCGCCGCGCTGCGCCCTCTCACCCAACTCTTCTCCCGCAAGCGAGGCCGCTGCGAAACAGCTGTGTAGAGTTTGATATTAGGCTCAGCTTCGCAGCGGCCTCGCTTGCGGAAGAGGGGAAATAAAACCCCTGCATCGTCACTGCGAGGAGCGTTAGCCCCGTGGCAATCCAGGTGGATTACTTCGGCTTCGCCTCGCAATGACGATGAGGAGTTTTCTAGACTTTAATTGAAGGTGGGATTGCTCTTGATCACTGGCAGCGCTTGCGTCCAGTCATAAGAGTCCGCGGGATCGGGCTTGGGCTTGCGTGTCCAGAATAGATACTTGACGTGCAGTTTGTCGCGCGAGTAGCGGAACATCTCCGGCATGGTCCAGTATTTGGTCGCATAGCCAGCGGTGGCATGCAGATGTTTGTAGCTGTCGTACTGGATCGATCCGAACAAGGTCATCTTGTCCTTGTACTGCTCGTAGTAGGGGTAATTGTGATAGTTGAGCGGTACGCTGTCTGGCAAGATATCAGGACCACCCATGGCAATCCTCAGCGGTGCAACGGTAGCCGCAATCGTTCCGATATAGGCTTGCGCACCTTCCAGATAGTTCTGGAACCAGAACACCTGGGACGTCGGGAAATGCTTGCGCGTATTGGTGAGCACGCTGATGATCGCATCGCGATATTTCTCTGGCGTGTAACCGTACTGCTTTTTCACGGCATCAGAGAAACCCATCGCGCTTTCCTGAAACGCCACGCCTTCAAAGCTCGGATCGCTATCGAAGCGCGCCCCCATGGCTTGCGTCAACGCCGCCATGCGCTCAACGACCCAGGGCGCCCAGCGCTTCGCCACTTGCCCACCATCGAGATAGGGCAGCGTATTGCTCTCCCACAAATAGCGCGGCGTCAATCTGACGCTCGGATCAAAACTCTTGTCTTCGATCATCACCACCAGTTGCATGCCATGATCGCGGGCAAGCACAAGATCGGTCTGAATCTGAGAGAAGTCATAGACGCCAAACTGTGGTTCGAGACTGAGCCAAGTATAGCGCTTCAGAAATCCCTGCACACCTGGCTGCACCGCTTCGATCATTTGCACCGGCCCGTCCCAATCGTTGAGCGCGATGTAATGTCCGGGGTGGTATTTCATGGCTGGTTTTGCCGGTGTCACTGGCACGGTGCTGCCATTGCTCTTACCGCAGGCACCGGTGCCGAGCAGATCGATTGGCAGCGTCATGAGCGCACCGCTCGGGCCGACGCGTACCGTCTTGCCGAGACTGCCCCAGCCCCACAAGCACAATCCCGCATCTGCCGGAGCTGAGAAATCCACACCATCGAGATAGTCGTTGCCGCCCACGTGCAGCTCGAATTCCGCCTGTCCCGGATAGCTTCGGCGCAATACGTCATCTGCTTCGGTATTTGCCAGCGTTGCGCTGGTCAACGCCACTTTCTCCACTGAAACACCACCCTGAAAAGTGTGCGTCGCGCTACCGCTTGCCAGACGCAAACGCCACATGCCGTTTGCCTCTCGCCACACATAAACAGCAGCGTCTTTGCCGGCTATGAAATTCGGGCGTCCTGTAACTGCTGGCGCCGCTGCCTGAGAAACTACCGTGGTCGTTGTCAGCAACATCAATGCTGCTGTCAGAAAAACCGTTCTGAACATTTGCACCACCTCTTTCCGCACCAACCCAGCAGCGCCGCTGACCACCGGCAATCGCTACTGAGATCAAGCACTGGAAACCGCTTGGGCAACCAGCGCCGAGGAACCCACTAGAGAGCCCGGCTAGATGTCCGCGATATTGCGAACCAACCGGCCGAACTACGTACGTAACATATGTAATATTACGTACAAGAGTTTACGAAGGCCGCAGGAGCAAGTAAAGAATCAAGCAGCATTTTCCCCGTGCACAATTGCCGACACTCGGTGCAAGGAAATCAACACAGTCCAGCGCACAAATCCGCAGAAAACGCAGAGAGAAAAGGCCGCCCCTCTCAACTCCAGGGCGGCCAAGACACTAGCGTTTACTGATTGAACACCGGGTTATTGCGAATCACTGGCAAGGCATACGTCCAATCGTAGGAATCACGCGGATCCGGCACAGGCTTGCGCGTCCAGAACAAGTAATTGACGTTCAGATTGTCGCGCGCGAAGCGGAACAACTCTGCTGTAGTCCAATACTTGGTCGCATAGCCCTTAGTGGCATGCTGGTGCTTGTAGCTGTCGTACTGGATCGAATTGAACATCTTCATCTTGCCCTTGAACTGCTTGAAGAACGGGTAAGAGTGATAATTCAATTGCCAGCTATCGGGCAGCACGTCCGGCCCACCCATGACGATGCCAAGCGGCACCACCGCTGAAGCAATCTGGCCAAGATAGGCCTGCTTGCCTTCCAGATAATTCATGTACCAGAACACCTGCGATGTCGGAAAACTCTTGCGAGCGTTGCTGAGCATCGTGATGATCGCATCGCGATATTTTTCCGGCGTGTAACCAGACTGCTGCTGTATCGCCGGCGTGAAACCCATGGCAGTTTCCTGGAACGCAACACCCTCGAAGCTCGGGTGGCTGTCAAAGCGCGCGCCCATGGCGCTCGTCAACGCCGCCATGCGTGCGACCACAAGCGGATCCCAACGCTTCGATACCTCTCCACCCGCGGTGTAAGGCAGGGTGTACGGCCACAGATAACGCGGCGTTATCTTTAGTCCGGGGGAGAAGCTCTTGTCCTCGATCATCACCACCAACTGCATGCCATGATCCCTGGCAACCGTCAGATCAGCCTGAATCTGGGCGAAGTTGTAATTGCCTTGTGTCGGTTCAAGATCGATCCAGCGATAGCGCTTGTTGAAGCCGCGTACGCCAGGCTTGACCGCCTCGATCATCTGTGTCGCGCCATCCCAATCGTTGAGCGCGATGTAATGTCCTGGGTTGTATTTACGCTTGGTATTGGTCGAAGTACTGGCTGCCGGAGTAGTCGCGGGCTTGGTATTGTTCACTGACATCTGAGCATTGCTTGCGCCAGCACCACCGCAGGCACCGCTATCGAGCAGGTCGACCGGCAAAGTCGCGCGCGCCGCCTTGGCGCCGAGATAGACCACTTTACCCATGCTGCCCCAGCCCCACATGCAGACACCGGCGCCCGCGGGCACACCGAAGGTGATGCCATCGATGTAGTCTGATCCGCCGACGGTGAAGCCTGTCTCGACCTGACCAGGATACGCACTCTTGACGGTATCATTGCCTTCGATACCGAGGTTGCTCACCCAACTGAATGACTTGCCCGCGACGGAGAAGCCGCCACTAAAATTCTGGCTCTTTCCATCCGCGGTATTGAGGCGCATCTGCCAACTACCGTTGGCTTCACGCCAGATATACACGCCCGACGGCCCCGACTTCCATGCCGGTACACCATCGACCGCTGCCGCCATTACGCTCCCTCCACTGGCAAAAAACGCAGCGCAGAGCAGGAACGTGGACAGAAGTTTTCCAGATCTCATCATCGTTCAATCACCTCTCAATTCGTTGCCAGCGCCGCAGCCGATTTACAGACAGCCCGCACCAGCAGTCATGGCTCAGCGCCAGACAGGGCCACCCGCTAAGCGGTTGGCTGGTATCGATCTAAGGATGTTTGTTGTTTTTTTTGAGCTGCCGCTGGCGGCAGTCGCGATTTTGTCTGTGCCCAATCCGGCAGCAGACGATCACGTGTAAACTGATGTGGCGCTCGCGCGCCTATGGACTTGCGAAACTTCGAACTTCTAAAACTTCAGCGGTTGTTTCCGAAGGGAATGGAATCCCTAATTCGTACTGTTGCTACGTGGCGGTACCTATAAGTAACTGAGCGTATTCTACGCAGCCCCTCCCCTGTAGTAAAGCTTGCATCCTCTGTGGGCGCTATCACCAACAGGGATATATTTTAAATAAAATCATGACGTTGGAACCAAAGCGATGGTATGAGCAAGCTTTCCCAATTAATATGCGCGCAAAATTTGCCGTTGCAGTGCCATGGCCGAATTGGCACGGCGGGCGCACATCACACAGGGAGCGGTAATGATCGAGTTCAACGAAGTACGAATTGGTGTCATCGGACTGGGTTATGTCGGCCTGCCGCTCGCCGTGGCGCTCGGCGGCAAATTCCCGACCGTCGGCTTCGATATCAAAAAAGCGCGCGTGGAGGAACTGCGCGCCGGCCGTGACAGCACGCTCGAAACCAGTCCAACGGAGCTCGCTGCGGCGAGCGGCCTATCCTTTAGCTGCGATGTCGATGACCTGCGCGCGTGCAATTTTTTCATCGTGTCGGTGCCTACCCCCATCGATGAATACAAGCGCCCTGATTTAGGCCCGCTCGTTGGCGCCAGCCGCACCGTTGGCAGCGTGCTGTCCAAAGGCAGCATCGTTGTTTATGAATCGACGGTTTATCCCGGTTGCACGGAAGAAGTCTGCGTGCCGGTGCTGGAGAAAACTTCCGACCTCACGTCCAATCGCGATTTCTTCGTGGGTTATAGCCCCGAGCGCATCAACCCAGGTGATACCAAACATCGCTTGAGCACGATCACCAAAGTCACCTCCGGCTCAACGCCGGCAGCGGCTGCGCTCATTGATAAGGTGTATGGCAGCATCATCACCGCCGGCACTTATCAAGCGAGCAGCATTCGCGTTGCCGAAGCCGCCAAGGTGATCGAGAACACGCAGCGCGACGTCAACATCGCGCTCATCAACGAACTCGCGCTGATCTTCAATCGCCTCGGTATCGATACGCTGGAAGTGCTGGAGGCTGCCGGCACGAAATGGAATTTCCTGCCCTTCCGCCCTGGCCTCGTCGGCGGTCACTGCATTGGCGTCGATCCTTACTATCTAACGCATAAAGCCCAGGAAATCGGCTATCACCCGGAAGTGATTCTTGCGGGTCGGCGCATCAATGACGGCATGGGCGCTTATGTCGCCGGTCGCGTGATCAAGCTGATGGCGCAGCGCCGTATTCCGATCGCCGGTGCGCGCATTCTGGTGCTCGGTCTCGCCTTCAAGGAAAACTGCCCGGACATCCGCAATACACGCGTCACCGACATCGTGGCGGAACTGCGCAGCTACAACGCCGAAGTCGACATTCATGACCCTTGGGTCAGTGAAGAAGAGGCGCACGAAGAATATGGCTTGCGCCCTCTCGCGAGCCCGCAGTCAGGGAGCTATGACGCAGTGGTGCTGGCGGTAGCACACCGGCAGTTCCTTGAGCTTGGCATCGCTGGCATCCGCCGTTTGTGCAAATCAAGCGCGGTGGTCTACGACGTCAAGTCCGCATTCCCCGCGGACGCCACAGACGACCGGCTTTAAGAAACCTCTGAAAGACCTCGTCATCGCGAGGCGAAGCCGAAGGAGTCCACACGACGCCTGGATTGCCACGGGGCTAACGCCCCTCGCAATGACGATGCAGGGTTTCGGTGAAAATCGTAGGTTGGGCTGAACGCCAGTGACGCCCAACGTCTCGCCAAGCAATACAAGCATTGCCTAATCGGTGAGCGCAGAGTGTTGGGCTTCACTGGCGTTCAGCCCAACCTATTTTCTGTCGCCATTGCGAGGAGAATCGGCTTCTTTTAATAGCCGCAGCACTCCCACAAAGCGCAATGACGCCTCACGCGCGGGGCGATAAATTCAGGCGCACGAGCAACTGCCAGCGAAGGAGTCGCGATGCGCAGCGTGTCTACTACTCGTCCCCGTCCTTGGCAACTTGCTCCTCTCCCTCAAGAAAGCGAAGCACAGCTTCACGAACGGCAGGATCGCGCCTACTTCGAGGAACAGATCACCGACTCCGATGACTGGTGGTGGCGGATGGGCGATGCTCCGCACAGCTTGGAAGACATGCGCGTACTCGATTTCGGTTGCGGACACGGCGCACTCTCCGTGCTCGCATGCAAACGCGGCGCGGCCAGCGTCACAGGCATCGATCTCGATCGTCGAAGAATCGATTTCGCCCGCCGGCACACCGCCATGCACTATCCCAGACTGGCATCCAGGCTACGCTTCATCGCTTCGGACGTTGGGCACCTCGAAGAGGATGGCAGCTACGATGTCATCCTCAGCAAAGACGCCTTCGAACACGTCGATGATCTCAAGGGAACCGTCGCTGAGCTCCGGCGTTTGCTCAAACCCGGCGGACGCTTGATGGTCGGTTTCAGCCCGCTCTTCTACAGCCCTTTTGGCGACCATGGAAGGCTCGCTCCCAAGCTACCCTGGCTGCCTGCATTACTGCCTGAACGTCTGGTATTAGCGATGGCACGCAAACGCCACGGCAAGCCGATTCGCAGCATGGCTGATGTCGGTCTCAACAAGCTCACGCCTGCGCAGTTCAGAGCGACTTTCTCCACGCAGGACTGGGAACTCACCCGACTCGCCTATAATCGCAGCAGAAAACGCATGATGCCAGTGATGAACGCACTACGGCGACTGCCTGGCATGGAGCGCTGGTTCACCGCTGGAATCTATGCGGTAGCGGTGCGTCGCTGACGCGCTTTCTTGCTGCTCACCAGACTTCGCCGGTGTACGATCGTGCCATTCTGCCGATACCACATGCACCAGCGTAATCCGCAGCACATGAGTGCTTATACCCAATGCTTTAACAAAGGATAGTACTGAAGTACTCTCTTGCGGCAATAAAACGTTTCTACCTTCAGGAAGAAAACATGAAAGTTCTGGTTACCGGCACTGCTGGATTCATCGGCTCGCATCTGGCGCAGCGTCTGCTGGCGCGCGGCGATGAGGTCATTGGCATCGACAACATCAACGACTACTACGATGTCAGAATCAAACATGCACGCCTGGAACGCCTGAAAGCCCAGCGCGGCTTCACTGAACTGCGCATTTCACTCGAAGACACGGCAGCAATTGATGCAGCCTTTCGCGATCATGCGCCGCAGCGCGTGGTGAATCTCGCCGCGCAGGCCGGCGTGCGTTATTCACTCGTCAATCCGCGCGCCTACATCGATAGCAATCTGGTGGGATTCATGAACATCCTCGAAGGATGTCGCCATCATAATGTCGAGCATCTGGTATATGCCTCCAGCAGCTCGGTGTATGGCGCCAACACCAAGATGCCATTCTCGGTGCACGACAACGTCGATCACCCGGTCAGCCTCTACGCAGCCAGCAAAAAAGCCAACGAACTGATGGCGCATACCTACAGCCATCTCTTCCGTCTGCCAACCACGGGTCTACGCTTCTTCACGGTTTATGGACCTTGGGGGCGACCCGACATGGCGCTGTTCCTATTCACACGCGCCATTCTTACTGGCAAGCCGATCGAGGTGTACAACTACGGCAAGTGCCAGCGCGACTTTACCTATGTCGATGACATCGTCGAAGGCGTGATACGCGTGCTGGATCGTGTGCCTGAACCGAATCCGCGCTGGAGCGGCAATCATCCCGATTCAGCCACCAGCCTCGCGCCCTATCGGCTCTACAACATCGGCAACAACAATCCGGTCGAACTCGAGCGCTTCATCGAAATCATCGAAGACGCGCTCGGCAAAAAAGCCGAGAAAATCCTGCTCCCGCTGCAACCCGGTGATGTGCCAGCCACCTATGCGGACATCGATGATCTGACGCGCGATACTGGCTTCAAGCCAGCAACACCGCTCGACGTCGGCATTCCGAAGTTCATCGCTTGGTATCGGGAATATTACGGGCAGTAAACTCAGTGGGTTAGCTCACCCAGGAAACATATGTCTCCTGAAATTATCGCTGCCATCTCGGAGCGTGGTCGATGTGAACATGCCATAGGTTGAGCTGAAGGTTGGATGACTAGCGGTGTCCGTTACTCTTTTTCAGGACCGTTGGCGCGCAGCGGCTCCGCGTTTCGAAAAAATGTCCGAGTTCGGCCTGATCACTAGGTTGGTGCCACGAGAAAGAAGACCAAGTCGCAAGACAAAAAAAGCCGCAGGGATCACCTGCGGCTTTTTTGCATTACAGCCTTTGCTTACTTGACGCGCACAGTAAGCTCACCGGCCTTGTAACGCTTGGCCATCTTCTCAAGACCAACCACCTTGATCTTGGAGGCGTGGCCAGCGGTGCCGAAGGCTTCGTAGCGCAGTTTGCAGATCGAACGCATGGCGGCGGTCGAGGCTTTCAGATATTTGCGCGGATCGAATTCCTTCGGGTTTTCCGCCAGGAACTTGCGCACCGCACCAGTGCTGGCCATACGCAGGTCGGTATCGATATTGACCTTGCGCACGCCATGCTTGATGCCTTCCTGAATTTCTTCGATCGGCACGCCGTAGGTCTCACCCATGTCACCACCATAGGTGTTGATGATCTTCAGCCAATCCTGCGGCACCGAGCTCGAACCGTGCATCACCAGATGGGTATCGGGAATGCGGGCGTGGATCTCTTTGATGCGGCCGATGGCAAGGATGTCACCGGTCGGCGGACGCGTGAATTTGTACGCGCCGTGCGAAGTACCAATGGCGATGGCAAGCGCATCAACGCCAGTCTTCTTCACGAAATCAGCAGCCTGCTCAGGATCGGTGAGCAGCATGTGCTTGTCGAGCTTGCCTTCGGCACCAACGCCATCTTCCTCGCCTGCCATGCCGGTCTCGAGCGAGCCGAGGCAACCGAGCTCGCCTTCCACCGACACGCCACCGGCGTGCGACATCTCAACGACCTGACGGGTGACATTGACGTTGTAGTCATAGTCCGAAGGCGTCTTCATGTCTTCCTTCAGCGAGCCGTCCATCATCACCGAGGTGAAGCCGAGCTGAATGGACTGCAAGCAGATGCCCGGCGAAGAGCCGTGATCCTGGTGCACGACGATCGGAATATGCGGCCAATGCTCTTCCGATGCCGCCATCAGGTGGCGCAGGAAGGGCGCACCAGCGTAGCTGCGCGCACCAGCCGAAGCCTGCACGATGACCGGGCTGTCGGTCTCATCAGCAGCCTGCATGATGGAATGCATCTGCTCCATGTTGTTGACGTTGAATGCCGGCACGCCATAGCCATATTCGGCGGCGTGATCCAACAGCTGACGCAGTGTAATCAAAGCCATTGTTCTCTCCTTAACTTGGTATTCGGTATTGCATTCACTCGCCAGCGGTCACACGCACGATTTTCATCGTGTTGGTGGCGCCATGCGTACCCATCAAATCACCCTTGGTGATGATCACCAGATCGCCATCCTGTACGGTGCCGTACTTGAGCAGTTCACCCACCACTTCGCGATTGACGTCCGCATCAGACGGCGTATCCACGTCATAAGCCAGCGGATAGACGCCGCGATACAGCGTCACCTTGCGCCGCGTGCGCTCGTGGCGCGTCATCGCATAGATCGGAATATCCGAGCTGATGCGCGACATCCATTGCGTCGTCGCACCGGATTCGGTGAGCGCCGCAATGGCACGCACGTGCAGATGGTTCGCAGTGTACATCGAAGCCATGGCGATGGCTTCGTCGATGTGATTGAACTCGCTGCTGACGCGATGACGCGAGACGATCGCGATCTTCTGCTTCTCGGCACCGCGACAGATACGGTCCATCGCTTCGATGACCTTGACTGGATAGCGACCCATCGCCGTCTCTTCAGACAGCATGACCGCATCGGTGCCATCGAGCACGGCATTGGCAACGTCAAACACTTCGGCACGCGTCGGGATCGAATTGCTGACCATCGACTGCATCATCTGCGTGGCGGTGATCACCACGCGATTCATGTTGCGCACCATGTGGATGATCTGCTTCTGCACCGCAGGCAGTTCGGCATCGCCGATTTCAACGCCGAGGTCACCGCGCGCGATCATCACCACATCCGTCGCGGCGATAATTTCTTCGAGGCCACTCAGTGATTCAGCGCGTTCGATCTTAGCGACGATGGCGCCATGGCCACCAGCTGCGCGCAACAATTCACGTGCTTCATGAATATCTGAGGCGTTACGCGGAAAAGAAACCGCGACGTAATCAGCATGGATCGCGGCTGCGACCTTGATGTCGGCGCGATCCTTGTCGGTGATAGCTGCCGCGGACAAGCCACCGCCGAGGCGGTTGATGCCCTTGTTGTTCGACAGATCACCACCGGTGATCACGCGGCAGATGATTTCACTGCCCGCGACATCTTCGACCTCGAGCACGATCTTGCCGTCATCGAGCAGCAGGATATTACCCTTGACGACGTCGTTGACCAGTTCTTTGTAGGTCAAGCCAACGCGCTCGCGCGTGCCGGCATGCGCGGGATGCGCGGCATCAAGCACGAAACGCGCGCCTTCTTCCAGCGTTACTTTGCCTTGTTCGAAACGATCGGTGCGAATCTTCGGCCCCTGCAAGTCCGCGAGCACGCCAACTTCGCGACCAAGTTCGCGCGCAGCCTTGCGCACTGCCTCGACGCGCCGGACGTGATCAGCAGCTTCGCCGTGCGAGAAATTCACGCGCACGACATCCAGCCCCGCCCGCACCATGCGTTCAAGAACACCAGGGCCGTCCGTAGCCGGCCCCAGGGTGGCCACGATTTTAGTACGTCTCATGCGATTTCTGCTTTGCGTCATATCAGCTTTTTCAATACCCAAGTATCAGACAGCGCCCGCTGCCCGGGCCCGCTCCTCCAGAATAGCCACTGCCGGCAGCTTCTTGCCTTCCAGGAATTCCAAGAACGCGCCACCACCAGTGGAGATATACGACAGCCGATCGGCAATACCATACTTCGCGACCGCAGCCAGCGTGTCGCCACCGCCAGCGATCGAAAACGCCTTGCTGCTGGCGATTGCTTCAGCCATGCGCCGCGTGCCTTCGCCGAACTGATCAAACTCGAACACACCTACCGGACCGTTCCAGACGATGGTACCGGCCTTGCGGATGATTTCATCCAGCATGTCGGAGGTCTTCGGGCCGATGTCGAAAATCATGTCATCCGCCACCACCTGCGCCACCGGCTTGAGCGTTGCCTCGGCATCGGCCGCGAAGGCTTTGGCGCAGACTACATCCACCGGCACCGGAATGTCACCGCCGCGCTCGCGCGCTGCATCGGTCAGACGACCTGCTTCGGCAACGAGATCCTGCTCATAAAGCGATTTGCCTACCGGATGACCGGCAGCAGCAATAAACGTATTGGCGATACCACCGCCGACGATCAACTGATCGACGATCTTGCTCAGCGAATCAAGCACCGTCAGCTTGGTGGACACCTTGGAGCCACCAACGATGGCAACCATCGGACGCGCCGGATTGTCGAGCGCACGACCAAGCGCATCGAGCTCGGCAACCAGCAGCGGACCGGCGCAAGCGATGGGCGCGAAGCGCGCTACGCCGTGCGTTGAAGCCTGCGCGCGGTGCGCGGTGCCGAAAGCATCCATCACATAAACATCACACAGCGCCGCCATCTTCTTCGACAGCGCCTCATCATTTTTCTTTTCGCCCTTGTTGAAGCGCACGTTCTCGCACAGCACGACTTCGCCTGCGGCGACCTGCACGCCATCGAGCCAGTTGCGTTCAACGCGCACAGGCTTGCCAAGCAGCTTGCCGAGATGTTCGGCAACCGGTGCCAGCGAAGACTTCTCCTCGAAAACGCCTTCTTCAGGACGTCCAAGATGCGACATCAGCATCACCTTGGCACCCGCTTTCACCGCGAGCTGCACGGTCGGCAGCGACGCCCGGATACGGGTGTCGTCGGCGACTTTGCCATCTTTCAAAGGGACGTTGAGATCAAGACGGATCAGTACACGTTTGCCGGACAGATTGAGATCAGCCATTCTGATTACGGACATTCTGCTCCCCCAGAGAGAACAACCTATTGCCGGAAAAACGGAGTGCGCTCTGCGCGCACCCCTTAAATTTCCTTTATTTTTTTCTTTCGCCTTATTTCGCGTTCATCAGCGCGATGGTGGTATCGAGCATACGGTTGGAGAAGCCCCACTCGTTGTCGTACCAAGCCAGCACCTTGACCAGCTTACCGTCGATCACCTTGGTCAGCGTCGACTCATAGGTCGAAGACGCCGGATCATGGTTGAAGTCGACCGACACCAGAGGCTTGTCGTTGTACGCCAGAATGCCCTTGAGCGCGCCCTCTGAAGCTTCGCGCAGGATGCTGTCGATTTCGCTCTTGCTGGTGGCGCGAGCAGCGTTGAAGGTGAGGTCGACCAGCGAAACGTTGGTGGTCGGCACGCGCACGGCGAAGCCATCGAGCTTGCCATTCAATTCCGGCAGCACCAGACCCACCGCAGCGGCAGCACCGGTCTTAGTCGGGATCATCGACTGAGTCGCGGAACGGGCGCGGCGCAGGTCGGAGTGGAACACGTCGGTCAGCACTTGATCGTTGGTGTAGGAATGGATCGTGGTCATCAGACCATTCACCAGGCCGATCCTGTCGTGCAGCGGCTTGACCAGCGGCGCCAAACAGTTCGTCGTGCAAGACGCGTTGGAAATCACCGTGTGCGAAGCCTTCAGCGTGCTGTGGTTCACGCCGTAGACGATGGTCGCATCGACGTCATCGCCGCCCGGCGCCGAGATCACCACTTTCTTCGCGCCAGCCTTGATGTGCGCCGAAGCCTTGTCCTTGCTGGTGAAGAGACCCGTACACTCCATCACTACATCGATGCCGAGCTCGCCCCAGGGCAGCTTGGAAGGATCACGCTCGGCAACGACACGGATGCGGTCGCCGTTAACGATCATGAAGGAACCATCCACTTCCACCTTGCCCGCGAAACGGCCATGCACGGTGTCATAGCGCGTCAGATGAGCATTGGTTTCGCTGTTACCAAGATCGTTGATGGCAACGATCTGGATTTCCTTGGTGCGGCCCGCTTCATAGAGCGCACGCAAGACGTTTCTGCCGATGCGGCCGTAGCCGTTGATTGCAACTTTAATCGCCATGGTTCTTCTCCCCCCTAAGCTGTGCTTATTTTAATACCCGTTCCGCTGTGGCCACGACCTTATCCGTGGTAAAGCCAAAATGCTCGAACACCTTTTCTGCTGGGCCTGATTCGCCAAACGTATCCATGCCGATCACCGCGCCCTGCGTACCGACATAGCGATACCAGGCAGAGGTGACGCCAGCTTCGATCGCAATGCGCGCGGTAACCGCAGCGGGCAGCACGGATTCGCGATAGGCGGCGTCCTGCTTCTCGAAGACATCGACCGAGGGCATCGACACCACGCGCACCTTGCGGCCTTTCTCTTCCAGCTTGCTCGCCGCATCGATCGCGAGCGAGATTTCAGAGCCGGTGGCGATGACGATCAGATCCGGCTTGCCGGCGGCATCACGCAGCACATAACCACCGCGCGCGATGTCAGCAAGCTGCTGAGCACTGCGTTCACGGTGCGGCAGATTCTGTCGCGACAGGATGAGGCTGGTCGGACCATCGTGACGCTCGATCGCCGCCTTCCACGCTACGGCTGATTCGACGGCATCACACGGACGCCACAGCGACATGTTGGGTATCAAACGCAGCGATGCGACCTGTTCGACCGGCTGATGGGTCGGGCCATCTTCGCCAAGACCGATGGAATCGTGGGTCAGCACATAAATCACGCGTTGCTTCATTAGCGCAGACATGCGCAGACCATTGCGCGCGTAGTCCGAGAAGATGAGGAACGTACCACCGTAGGGAATAAAACCGCCGTGCAGCGACATGCCATTCATGATCGCGGCCATGGCGAATTCGCGCACGCCGTAATGAATGTAGTTGCCGTCGGTAACGGTATTGCTGATGCTCTTCGAACCCTTCCACATGGTCAGGTTGGAGCCCGCGAGGTCAGCCGAACCGCCCAGCAGTTCTGGCAGCAGCGGCGCGTAACCGTCGATGGAATTCTGCGAAGCCTTGCGGCTGGCAATGGTCTGCTTCTTCTCGACCACCGAGTTCACGAAAGCAGCAGCCTTCTGCGCCCAATCCGCCGGCAGTTCGCCCTTGATGCGACGCTCGAATTCGCTGGCGAGTTCAGGATACGCCTTGCGATAAGCGGCGAACTTGTCGTTCCAGGCGCGTTCAGCAACGGCGCCCTTGTCACGTCCGTTCCAAGCCGCGTAGTAATCCGCAGGGATGACGAAGGGCTCGTACTTCCAGTCGAGATTCTTGCGTGTCTTGGCGATTTCTTCATCGCCGAGCGGCGCGCCGTGGCAATCGTGGCTACCGCAGAGATTGGGCGAACCCCAGCCGATGACGGTGCGACAGCAGATCAGGCTCGGGCGATCGCTGACCGAGCGCGCTTCGAGAATCGCTTTGCGCACGGCTTCGGCATCGTGACCATCGACGCCAGAGACGACGTGCCAACCATAAGAGCGAAAACGCGCGGGGGTGTCATCGGTGAACCAGCCTTCGACATGACCGTCGATCGAAATGCCGTTGTCATCCCAGAACGCGATGAGCTTGCCGAGGCCGAGCGTGCCAGCCAGCGAACAGGCTTCATGCGACACGCCCTCCATCAAGCAGCCGTCGCCGAGGAAAACGTAGGTGTGGTGATCGACGATGTGATGTCCATCGCGATTGAACTGACCGGCGAGAATTTTTTCAGCGAGCGCCATGCCGACAGCATTGGTGATGCCCTGCCCGAGCGGACCGGTGGTGGTCTCAACGCCTGGCGTATAGCCGTATTCTGGATGTCCTGGCGTGCGCGAATGCAGTTGGCGGAACTGCTTGAGATCATCGATCGACAGGTCATAGCCAGTGAGATGCAGCAGCGAGTAGATGAGCATCGAGCCATGGCCATTGGACAGAACGAAGCGATCACGATTGGCCCACTGCGGATTGGAAGGATTGTGTTGCAGGAAATCGTTCCACAATACTTCGGCGATATCCGCCATACCCATCGGCGCGCCGGGATGTCCCGATTTTGCCTTCTGCACGGCATCCATGCTGAGCACACGTACAGCGTTCGCTAACTCTCTGCGGGACGGCATTTCATTTCTCTCCTAAAAAAATCAGCTACCGACTAAATATCTTCAGGGCCCACCCAATAAAGAAAAACTTTCATCGCCAGCACTTCTCCCCTGCGGGTGAAGGACTGATCGGTGATAGCGGTCGTTCTCAACTGGCAGCGGGGACGGCAGAAGGCGCCGTGCGTCGCACCCATACCCCCCGGTTGGGATGCTTACGCCTTTGTGCCGGAACGTTGCATTCTGTCCCAGTCACCTGCTCTTGATCAATCAAAAAACGATACTGTTCAGCATGACAGACCGCGCGTCAAGCAGTTGACAGCAACGGGCCGAGTCTGCATCAGGCACTTCTCATCAGTTCTCGCGCCACTTGATCGAACAGCCAATGCTCGGAATCTGCTCGGCCGGCCCCTTGCCAGTCAGCGCCACCTGTTTCATGGCCTCAAATAAATCACGGCGCACATCCGGCGCCGCCGCCTCCTTGCGACTGGCATCGAGCCGCCCACGATACTGCAAGCCGAGCCCGGCGTCATAGCCAAAGAAATCAGGCGTGCACACCGCGCCATATGCTTTCGCCACGTTCTGAGTCTCATCCCAGAGATACGGGAAAGGAAAATCCCATTCCTTGGCGACGAGCTTCATCTGATCGAAACCGTCCTCGGGATAATCCGCTGGATCGTTCGACATGATAGCGACACTACCTATGCCAAGCGCGCGCAGCTCGCGTGTATCGCGCACGATGCGATCGCGTACCGCTTTCACGTAAGGGCAGTGATTACAAATGAACATGACCAGCAGCCCGCGCGGGCCACGGCAATCCTGCAATGTCCATATGCGATCATCGACACCGCGCAGTGCAAAATCCGGCGCGCTCGCGCCAAACTCACACACTGGAGTCTCCAAGCTCACCATGATGTTCTCCTCTTCGAATCCACGACGCTGATCTTCCTGCGCGTTATACCTCGCGCCGCAGAGCGTGTCTTCGGGAAAATCCCGACGCTGACCACTCGAAACAAACCAGCGCGGCGGGTGAAATCAGATATGAAAGCGGCTATTATAGCCCGTCCAGCGAGTGGGTGAAGTCTGCGCCAGACCAGCGAAATCCCCACTGCGCTCCGGTTCGTTGCAAGCCACTGAAGCTCGAGTGGCGCCATCAAAAATCCTTCGAGAGGAAACTCATGTCCAAGTCTTTTCTGTTCACTTCAGAATCGGTTTCCGAAGGGCATCCGGACAAAGTCGCCGACCAGATTTCCGATGCCATTCTGGATGCCATTCTGACGCAGGACACGCGCGCGCGCGTTGCCGCGGAAACGCTGGTGACCACGGGTCTGGTGGTGCTGGCTGGCGAGATCACGACCAAGGCGCAAGTCGATTACGCCAAAGTCGCGCGCGAAACGATTCGGCAGATCGGCTACAACGATCCATACATGCGCTTCGACGCCGACGGCTGCTCGGTGCATGTCTGCTACGGCCAGCAAAGCCATGACATCGCGCAGGGCGTCGATCATGCCTCTGACGATCACTTGAATCAGGGCGCGGGCGATCAGGGTTTGATGTTTGGTTATGCCTGCTCCGAAACTGACACGCTGATGCCGCTGCCGATTTATCTGTCGCACCGCATCGTCGAGCGTCAGTCACAACTGCGCCGCGATGGCAGCCTACCCTGGCTGCGTCCCGATGCGAAGTCGCAGGTCACCGTGCGTTATGTTGATGACAAACCGGATTCGATCGACACCGTCGTGCTGTCCACGCAGCACACACCGGAATTTTCTCCGCCGGCGAAACAAAAAGCGCTGCATGAAGCGGTGATCGAAGAAATCATCAAGCCGATGCTGCCGAAGGAACTGATCAAGGGCAAAATCAATTATCTGGTGAACCCCACCGGTTGCTTCGAAATCGGCGGTCCGCACGGCGACGCTGGCTTGACCGGTCGCAAGATCATCGTCGACACCTACGGCGGCGCTGCGCCCCCCGGGGGCGGCGCCATCTGCCGCCAAGATACATACCAAGTGGATCGCGCCCCGGCCCAAGCGGGGCGG
>JAITWN010000123.1 GCA_031285245.1 Chromatiales bacterium
GGCGGTGATCGGGCGCACGCTGGAAGCGCAGGGCTTTCGTGTCGGCATCATCGCGCAGCCTGATTGGCGCAGTGCGGAGGCGTTCACGGTGCTCGGGCGTCCTAATCTTTTCTTCGGCGTGACCGGTGGCAACATGGATTCCATGGTCAACCGCTACACGTCGGATCGTCGTATTCGCAGCAACGATGCTTATACGCCTGGTGGCGAAGCAGGGCGGCGACCTGATCGCACGGTCATCGTGTATGCGCAGCGCTGCCGTGAAGCCTATGGTGATGTGCCGATCATCGTCGGTGGCATCGAGGCCAGCCTGCGCCGTATCGCGCATTACGATTACTGGTCGGATCAGGTGCGCCGTTCGGTGCTGCTCGATGCGCGTGCTGATCTACTGGTATATGGCAATGCCGAGCGTCAGGTGCTCGAGATCGCGCATCGCTTGGCCGCGCGTGAGCTGATAACCGCATTGACCGATATTCGCGGCACCGCCTTCGTGCGTAGTGCTGTGCCGGTAGAGTGGATCGAGCTTGATTCGACGCATATCGATATGCCCGGGCCGGTTACGCCGCCGGTTGATCCTTATGCGATGTCAGCAGCGCCGGCATCCTGCGCTGCTGAGAAGAGCGAAACCACGACCGCGGTGCGCGTGGTGCGTATGCAGCGCCACATTGCAAGTCATGATCGCGAGTGCACCGTCGTGCGTCTGCCGGCGTTTGATGCAGTGCGTCATGATCGCGTGCTCTATGCCCACGCTTCGCGCGTCATGCATATGGAGACCAATCCCGGCAATGCCCGCGCGCTGGTGCAGCGTCATGGTGATCGCGAAGTGTGGATCAATCCGCCGCCGATTCCGCTTGCTACGCAAGAGATGGATGCGGTGTTCGATCTGCCATTTCAGCGCTTGCCGCATCCGACGTATGGCGCGGCGAACATTCCCGCGTATGAGATGATTCGTTTTTCGGTCAACATCATGCGCGGCTGTTTCGGTGGCTGCACGTTCTGCTCGATCACTGAACATGAAGGACGCATCATCCAGAGCCGTTCGCAGGCGTCGATCCTGCGTGAGATCGAAACCATCCGCGATACGGTGCCGGGTTTTACCGGCGTGATTTCCGATCTCGGCGGGCCGACGGCGAACATGTATCGCATCGCCTGCAAGAGCAGGGAAGTCGAAGCGGCCTGTCGGCGTCTATCCTGTGTTTATCCTGATATCTGCTCGAATCTCAATACTGATCATTCCGCGCTCATCGCGCTCTATCGCAAGGCGCGCGCGTTGCCCGGTGTGAAGAAAGTGTTGGTGGCTTCGGGGCTACGTTATGACCTCGCGGTGCGTTCGCCGGAATACGTCAAAGAGTTGGTGACGCATCACGTCGGCGGTTATCTGAAGATCGCGCCTGAGCACACCGAGTCAGGCCCGCTGTCGAAGATGATGAAACCGGGCATGGGAGCCTATGACCGCTTCAAGACGCTGTTCGATAAATATTCGAAAGAGGCGGGGAAGGAGCAATATCTGATTCCCTATTTCATCGCGGCTCATCCGGGTACGCGCGATGAAGATATGCTTGAGCTCGCGCTTTGGCTCAAGCGCAATGATCTGCGCGCGGATCAGGTGCAGACTTTCCTGCCTTCGCCGATGGCGCTTGCGACCACGATGTATCACAGCGAGAAAAATCCGCTGCGCAAAGTGGCGCGTGACAGTGAGGAGGTTGAGATCCCGAAGGGATTGAAAGTGCGCCGCTTGCACAAGGCGTTTCTGCGCTATCACGATCCGGAGAATTGGCCGCTCTTGCGCGCGGCGTTGCAGCGCATGGGCCGGGAAGATTTGATCGGCAATGGCAAACGCCATCTCATTCCGTCCTGGCAGCCAGCGGGCACGGGCAAGCCCGTTGACTCACGGTCAGCGGAAAAAGCCGGGAAAAAGCCTTTTCTGACGCAGCACACCGGCCTGCCGCCGCTGCCGCGTGGTGCAACGCGTGCAAAACCAAATGACGGCGAAGCGCGTTCAACGCGAGGACGTGACGAAGGTCGTGTTGGTACTGGCGCAGTATCCCGAGGCACATCGGCGCGCTCGTCTTTTGGCGGTGCGAAGAAGTCCCAAGGCCAGAGTCGCGATCAGAACCGGAACCAGAATCAGAAGCGCGATGGCAGTGTGCTACGTGCTGAAGATCGGGCGCGTGGGCGCGCTCAAGATCGTCCCCAGAATCGTCCCCAAAGTCGCACTCAAAGCCGTGTAAAGACGCGAGGCGGCCGTGGCTGATCTGCATCCACGGCTGCGTGACGATACGGTGGAAATCGGTAGCCTGTCGCTATGCCGGTTGCTGCTGATGAAGGACGCCAATTATCCCTGGTTCATTCTGGTGCCGGATCGCGATGGCATCACCGAGATCTATCAACTGAGCGCTGCTGAGCAGATTCAACTGCTGCGGGAATCTTCACTGCTCGCGCGCGCGATGGCCGAACATTTCCAGCCTGACAAACTCAACATCGCCGCGCTCGGCAATATCGTTCCGCAGTTGCATGTTCATCATATTGCGCGTTCACGCCGTGATTCGGCGTGGCCAGCGCCGGTGTGGGGCAGGGCAGCGCCGGCGCCTTATCGGGACGCTGCGCTCAGAGCCATGATCGAGTTTGCAAACGGTGTGCTTGCGATGGCACCGGATGTGTTGAGTGAAAAAATCTGATCCTCGTCATTGCGGGGCGTTAGCCCCATGGCAATCCATGGCAGCGACATGTCGCCTCGCAATGACAGGAAGTTTTTCAGCGGATTTGGTAGCGGTCAGTAGCGGCCGCGAACCTTCGAGACGTAATTCACGAGTTCCTGACTTTCGAGATTCATGCGCATCAGGTTGGTGTGCGTGATGCGAAACAGCGCGCGCATGATTTTGTAAACGATGCGCGGGTGAGCATCGAGCATGGCTTCGAAAGCGTCGGGCTTGAGCATGTAGACCGTAGTGTGGCCAATGGCGCGTAGCGTGGCCTTGCGTGGCGTGCGGTCGACGAAGGCGCGCGTGCCGGCGCATTCGCCGATCTTCATGGTGTAGACCACGAGCTCTTGTCCGAGCACCGTGCCGGTGACCGCCAATTTGCCTTCGATCAGCACGAACAAGGTATTGTCGGCTTCGTTTTCCTTGACCAGCAGTTCGCCGTCTTCCAGATGGCGCATGCTCATCACGTCAGCAAGGATGCGGCACTCATCAGGCTCCAGCTCGACTCCCAATGATGACTGGCAGATGCTTTTGTAATCCGGCTTTTCGCTCATGCTGATCTCTCCACGCTCGACCGCGTCCAGGGCTTAAGGTTTGCGATTTTAATGCACGAACGATGCCGAATGTAAGTCCGCGCAGCTTATTTCACCTGTGTTCGAACAGCGCCGCGTACTGACCATAGCCTTCGCGCTCGAGATCTGCACACGGGATGAAGCGCAGGGCGGCAGAGTTCATGCAGTAGCGCAGGCCGGTTGGCGTCGGCGCGTCGCTGAATACATGTCCGAGGTGGGAGTCGCCGTGCCGGCTGCGCACTTCGGTGCGTTTCATGAACAAGCGATTGTCGCTGCGTTCGATCAGATTGCCTGGTTCCAGCGGCGCTGCGAAGCTCGGCCAGCCGGTGCCGGAGTCGAACTTGTCGAGCGACGAAAAGAGTGGTTCGCCGCTCACCACATCGACGTAAATGCCGTCGCGTTTTTCATCCCAGTAGGCATTGTCGAAGGGCGCTTCGGTGCCTTCGCACTGGGTGATGTCGTACTGGAGTGGCGACAGGGAGCGGCGTAGCTGCGCCTCATCCGGCTTGCGGTATGCGGTGATGGTGGGTTCTTCTTTGTCGCTGCTCATGGATGCTCCTGCCGGTGGCCCTGGTTGTTTTTTTATGGCTGACTTTCGCTTGTTTTTTTAGTGCGTGGGTGGGTTGGTGCCGCTCAGCACCGCAGCGCAGGCGAGGACGAATAGAAACAGCGCGGCATCGATGCGCAGCACCCGCTGAAAGTGCGCGAGTGGCGCATCGGCCATTGGCGACAACTGCGGCGGACGCGCCCAGGCGCGCACGCGAGGCACGGCGCGCGTGCGATTGTTCAAACCGATCATCATCATGCCGGCAACGAAACACAGCTTCAGCAGCAGAATCTGGCCGTAAGTGCTGGTCCACAGTGCGGGCAGATTGCCGAGCAGATGCCAGGCGTTATAGATCCCAGTTGCGAGTACGGTGAAGAGCGCGAGTGCAGCGAGAAGGGAAAGTCGCTGCGCTGATTCGGCGCTGTGCGCAGGCGCAGCCTGGCCGCGACGCATGCCGGGCGCGACGGCGAAGGCATAAACCAGCACCGTACCGCCCCACAAACAGCCTGCGCTGATGTGCAGTGTGTTGGAAACGGCGAGTGCATCAAAGCCGTTGTCACCGGCATGGCCAGTCGCAGAAACGACAAGAGCGAGCAGTACTGCGAGCGCGCCAGTGGCAAGTGCAACCGGCGTACTCGCGCGTTGCCACAGCCAGGCTAGCGCCAGCAGCAACACGGCGGCCATGCGTGTCAGCCACCAAGTGCCAAAGCGCGTGCCGCTCAGCACTTGCGGCAATTCCGGCCAGGCCGCGGTCAGCGGCAGCTCGGTGAGGGCAGAGGCGCGCAGCAGCAGATCCGCGGCGCCACTGAGCAGGGAAAGCGCGATGCCGCACCAGAACCAGCGGCTGAGCCGGTTGGCTTGCCAGTGCGTTCCGCGTTGATTGGACCCTATGCCGGGGGGCTGCAATCCGAGCCAGGCGGCAGCGACGCCGATAAGCAGGGCGAGACCGAGCAGACCTGCCACGCTCGCCGCGGTGCTGAGATTCACGCTGGCATCCACAAGCATCACTTCACGCTGAAGCTGTAGTCACCGCGCATGCGGTGGCCATCATCTGAAATCACGTTCCAGTGCACTTCATAAGTGCCGGCGCCAAGGCCCTCGATGAGCTTGGTGCTGAGCTCGCGCTGATCTTCGCTCGTGCTGGTGTCGCCGTCATGAACGAATTTGCCTTCGCTATTGGTGACTTTGATGTGGCTGAACTTGGGCTCGATGCGGTTCGAAAACGACAGCGTGATGTTGCCGGGCGCGCTTTCCAGTACCGCATTTTCTTTCGGCGCTGCGCGCTCAAGGTGAGTGTGCGCCATGGCTGCGAGCGGCGAGAGTAGAAACAGCAGCAGGAATGCCAATGGCTTGATGCGAATGATCATGTCTTCCTCTTTTAGGATGCGTTGTTGTGATGGTGAAGTTTTTGCGCTGATCTCATCGTGCTCGGTTTTATGCGCTGGGTTAGAGCCCGATGCCTATGCCGAGGCCGAAGTTGAAATTCGAATTGCGCCGGCTCGCGCCGCCCTGCGGCCAGAGATGAATCCGGGCGGCTGCGGTGCTGAGTATCGGATAGACGTAGCGAGCGTTGCCGATCTCTCCTTCGCGCGTGCCGCTCAGCGTGCCAGCAACGGTGATGAGGCGGCCAGGCGCGAAATCGATGGTTTCAAGGAAATCATTGGTTGTCACCATGAAGCGTCCGAGTGGCGAGCGATCGAGATCGGGCGATTGATCGCGACCCAGCGGGTAAGCGAGGACTTCGATCTCGCTGCCTTGATCGAGATTGGTGGAGGCGACGATCAAGCCGCCCCAAAGTAGCCCGCGTCCCTGCATCGTTTGTTCGGCGTGCACGGCATCACGCGGCGCGATGCTGGAATCATAGCTGTCACGATCAAAGCGCGGACTGTTACTGACGCAGGCGCACAGCACTGCGCCGATGCAGGCGAAGACAAGCGATGGCGTTAGTGTTCTCAGCACGTTCTCACCTCAATGCGCTAGGGCGCCTCGGCGTCGGGTCAGGGCGCATCATGGGGGGCCGCTGATACCATCCCCACGGGTAGTAACCCCAGGGATAATAAGCGGGGCCATAAAAATTATGGCGATACCCTGGCATGGCCGGTGGCACATTGGTGTTGCTGAAGTTGCGCCACAACTGATGCTGACTCACATGCACTACCGGGTAAATGTAGGGGCGCTTGCCGATCTGCCCGTCGATCTGACCATCGATGGTGCCGAATACCGTGATATCGCGGCCTTCGAAATAGATTGCTGGATCAAGAAAGCCATCGAAGGTGGCGATGAAGCGACCGAAGCTGCGGTCTTCTTCGCTCGGGCGTCCGCCCCGGTTCAGCGGGCGGGAAAGGATTTCCACGCGCGCGAGATCATCATCGTTTTCGATCGAGATGATGGTGCCACCCCAGCGCACGCTCGCGCCGACGTGGCCGATGATGTCGGTGCGCGCTTCAGCGATGGAGAGATCGTGAGCTGGTGCGCTTGCGATATCACGCGCAACATTGCTCGCGCATGCCGCTGCCAGCAAGGGCAGAGTGATGATGAAGAGAGTTTTCGATAAGGCATTCATGATCGCGTTGACCTCGATTGCCTGAGTGGGTTTGCTGCTGCAAAGAGACTGTTCAGAATAGCTCAAGCTGAAATTTCCGAAAACGATTTGTAAGGCTGCTCGTCTGATCCTTGTTTGATTCAGCGCGCATTTGAAACGATAGATTGCGGATATTCCTTGTGCCGAGTCTGCGACTTACGTAGAATACGCGCCTTGTCGCGCGGTTTCCCGGTCTTCCGCGTGATTTTCGTGGTGATCCCGCCTCGAACACCCTAAGCGTTATGAATCCCGCCTAGATGACCGGTCTTCGCCAACGGCGTCGACCTAGGCCAACAGGAGCCATCCTTCATGTCTTTTTCCAGCCTCGGCCTGTCGGCCGAATTGCTGCGTGCTGTAACGGATCAAGGTTACAGCGAACCCACGCCCGTCCAGAGTCAAGCTATCCCGGTGATTCTCGAAGGTCGCGATGTACTTGCCGGCGCGCAGACCGGTACCGGTAAAACCGCAGGATTTACTTTGCCGCTGCTGCAACGGCTAGCTGAGCGTCGCCCCGAAGGGCGTCAGCGTCCGGTGCGTGGCCTCGTGCTCACGCCGACACGCGAACTCGCCGCGCAGGTGCGCGAGAGCGTGATCGCTTACGGCAAGCATCTGCCGCTCAAATCAGCAGCTATTTTTGGCGGCGTTGGTTTTCGTCCGCAGGTCGATGCGCTGCGTCGTGGCGTCGACATTCTGGTGGCAACGCCAGGGCGTTTGATCGATCACGTCGATCAGCGAACGCTTGATCTGTCGAAGGTCGAAATCCTGGTGCTCGATGAAGCCGATCGCATGCTCGACATGGGCTTCATTCACGCCATTCGCAAGATCATCTCGCTGCTGCCGCAGGCGCGCCAGAATCTGCTGTTCTCGGCGACGTTCTCCGATGAAATCAAGTCGCTCGCCAGCACCATTTTGAAAAATCCGGCGCACATCGAAGTCGCGCGTCGTAATGCTACTGCCGAGCGTGTTTCGCACGCCGTGCATCCTGTCGATCGTGATCGCAAGCGCGAACTGCTCTCGCACATGATCGGCGCGAACAACTGGCAGCAAGTATTGGTCTTTACGCGTACCAAGCACGGCGCGGATCGTCTCGCCGATCAGCTTGAGCGCGATGGTTTGAGCACTGCTGCCATTCACGGCAACAAGAGCCAGGGTGCACGCACCCGAGCGCTGTCGGATTTTAAGCGTGGTTCAGTGCGCGTGCTGGTGGCGACCGATATCGCCGCGCGCGGTATCGATATCGATCAACTGCCGTACGTCGTCAATTATGAGTTGCCGCATGTGCCCGAGGATTACGTGCATCGCATCGGTCGCACGGGTCGCGCTGGTATGGAAGGCAATGCGGTGTCACTGGTGAGTGCGGACGAACGCAAGCAGCTGCGCGACATCGAGCGTCTGCTCAAGCAGGAGCTGCCGAAGTCGGTGATGCCGGGCTATGAGCCGAGCTTTGCGCTGAATGGCCGTGAAGAAGGCGGCCATCGTTCATCGCGCGGTGCATCGGGTCGTCCGGGTGGTCGTTTCTCTGATCGCTCTGGTGATCGTTCAGGCCAGCGCTCTGGTGAGCGCTCTGGTTCTGGTGATCGTTTCCATCGCGGTGGTGAAGGCCGCAGCGAAGGTCGCCCTGAAGGTCGTAGCGGTGAAGGCCGTGGACGTCCGGGCGGCTATGCCGGCGCAGCGCGCGGCGAACGTGGCAACGATCAGCGCGGTAATGAACAGCGCAGCAGTCGTGCGCCGCGTGAGGGTCAGCGTGAAGGCGGTTATCGCGGCCAACGTGATGGCCAGTCGCGTGATGGCCAGCGCAGCGGTCAGCCGGGCCAACGTGCTGGCAGCGGTTATGCCGGCCCGTCAGAGCGTCAGCATCGCCAATCATCAGATCGTTCTTCTGATCGTCCGTTCTCTGATCGCCAGACGGGAGAGCCGCGTCGCGAGCGTTCCGGTGAACAGCGTGGCGCTTTGCGCGGTGGTCGTGATCATCGCGGCGGTAGTGCCGGTGCAGGCGGCAATCGCAGTGCAGGCTCTGCTAACCGTGGTGCGGGCAACCGTCCGCCGCGGCGCCAGGGCAGCGGCCAGAGCGCTGCGTGATAAAGTAGCGAACCGGGCCGGCGCTCTCGACTTGAGAGCGCCGGCCTTTTACCTTTCAAACAACGTGTCGGTACACACTCATGCTCGACCAGCTTCGTAATATCGCCATCATTGCCCACGTCGACCACGGCAAGACCACGCTCGTCGACAAGTTGTTGCAGCAATCGGGCACGCTCAAGACGCGCGGAGAACAGCAGGAACGCGTGATGGATTCCAACGTGCTCGAAAAAGAGCGTGGCATCACCATTCTCGCCAAGAATACCGCCATCGAGTGGCGCGGCTATCACATCAACATCGTCGATACGCCTGGCCACGCCGATTTTGGTGGTGAAGTCGAGCGCGTGCTGTCGATGGTGGATTCGGTGCTGCTGTTGGTCGATGCCGTTGATGGCCCGATGCCGCAGACCCGTTTCGTCACGCAGAAAGCGCTCGAGCGCGGTCTGCGCCCGATCGTAGTCATCAACAAGATCGATCGTCCTGGCGCGCGCCCTGATTGGGTGCTCGATCAGACTTTCGATCTCTTCGATCGTCTTGGCGCGACCGACGAACAGCTCGATTTCCCAGTGATTTATGCTTCGGGACTGAACGGCTATGCCGGCCTCAGTCTCGATGCCGTTGCGGACAACATGGATCCGCTCTTTCAGTTGGTGATCGATCGCGTGCCGCCACCGGATGTCGACCCCAATGGCCCAGCGCAGCTGCAAGTGAGTGCGCTCGATTACAACAGCTACGTTGGCGTCATCGGCATTGGCCGCATCGCGCGCGGTAAGGTGCGCAGCAACATGCCCGTCGTCGTGATCGATGTTGCGGGTCAGCGTCGCAACGGGCGCATCCTGCAAGTGTTTGGTTTTCTCGGCCTCGAACGCCGCGAAGTTTCTGAGGCGCGTGCGGGAGACATCATCGCCTTCACCGGCATCGAAGAGCTGCGTATCTCCGATACGCTGTGCGATCCCGCGAAGGTCGAAGCGCTGACGCCGCTTGCGGTCGATGAACCGACCGTCAGCATGACGTTCCAAGTCAATACTTCTCCGCTCTCCGGCCAAGATGGCAAATACGTCACCTCGCGTCAGATTCGCGAGCGCCTCGAAAAAGAGCTGATTCATAACGTTGCGCTGCGCGTGGAAGACACCGGCGATGCCGACCGCTTCCGCGTTTCCGGTCGTGGCGAACTGCATCTTTCTGTGCTGATCGAAAACATGCGCCGTGAAGGCTATGAGCTTGGCGTGTCGCGTCCGGAAGTGATCGTGCGTGAGATCGATGGCGTGCGCCAAGAGCCTTACGAACAGCTCACTGTCGATGTCGAAGAGCAGCACCAGGGCACGGTGATGGAAAAGCTCGGCTCGCGCGGCGCGGAACTGCGCAACATGGTGCCGGACGGCAAGGGCAGAGTACGCCTTGATTACCGCATTCCTTCGCGCGGCCTGATTGGTTTCCGTAATGAATTTCTCACCGCGACCCAGGGTACCGGCCTGCTGTACAACGTGTTCGATAGTTACGGCCCCATCAAACCGGGTGACTTCGGCAATCGCAACAACGGCGTTTTGATCGCCAACGCACCGGGCAAGGCGCTTGCCTATGCGCTCTTCAATCTGCAAGAGCGCGGCCGCTTGTTTATCGGGCACGGCGAACAGGTGTACGAAGGCATGATCGTTGGCATTCATTCACGTGACAACGACCTCGTGGTCAATCCGCTCAAGGCCAAGCAGCTCACCAACATTCGCGCCGCTGGCTCAGATGAAAACATCCTGCTGACCCCGCCGATTCGCATGACGCTCGAGCAGGCGCTGGAATTCATCGACGATGATGAGCTGGTGGAAGTCACGCCCAACAACATCCGCCTGCGCAAAAAAGAGCTCAAAGAGCAGGACCGCAAACGGTCTTCGCGTCAGGCGAGTTGACGCCGCATTACTGACCTGATCACTAAGCCTTAGCGCTTGGTGGTCAGGCAGAGTCGGGACGCTTTTTTGAAACGCGCAGCCGCTCCGTGTCCTGAAAAAGAGTAGCGAGCGTCGCTGATCACCATCTTCAGCATTGCTGATCACTGACCTTCAGGCGAACTCTTTCGCTCTATCTCATCCCTCACTGATTTCCCAGATTTCCTCGCCCCCACAATATCGAAGCTCATCCAGGATGGCGTCTGGAAGCGCACGGTGGGAAAGATCAGAGTGCTGACGTTAGGCTTGCGCACTGCACGCATTTCCCGCAGGCGCGGTAGAAATAGCGCGGCAACGGTAAAGCGAGCGAGCGTTGAGAGGAGAAAAGCGGCGTAGAGTGCGCTGAACCATTCATAGTGCTCGCCGAAGAGAAAGATTTCCTTCGGCGCGTGCGTCGCGATGTAGCCGCCGAGCAGCGCGCCGCAGAATACTCCGATGCTGGCGCCGACGTTATGCATTGCGAGCTGAGTCGCGCGGCGCTCGCTTGGAATCAGATCGTAGAGGTAATTGCTTGCACTCAAGCTGAATCCCGCCCAACACAGCCCGCCGACCGCTTGCAGAAGCAGCAGGTAAACGTAATTGGTTGAAAACATCCACAGCGCCGGCATGAAGGGGATGAGCAGCCCGGTCACTAGCAGAATGTAGCGATTACCGAACGCATCGCTAAGACGTCCCCAGCGGTTCAGGGTGAGGAACTGGAGCAGCACCGAGGTGCCCGTCATGATGGTGAATTCAAGATAACTGAAGCCGAGATCGCGCAGCATATACACTACGAAAAACGGCCCGGAAATATTCACCGCGAATTGCATCGCCGCGAAAAAAAGCGAGAAGCGAGCGAAGGACGAACCGCGTAGCCGGCGCAGCAAGCTGCCTTTGAACGGTGATTCCAGTGCCGCCGTGTGCCCAGGCGGATCGTACATACGCGCTAGATGGTAGACCGACACCGCGCGCGCAATGGCCGCAACCGCAAAGATGAGCAGAAAGCCGCCGACCGTAAATGCATTGCGATCGAATACTTCAAGCGCCATGCCGGCGAAGATCAGCGCAAGAAACGTCGTGATACTGCATAAGCGCGTACGTCGCCCGAAGTAACGTCCACGCCGACGTTCGGGCACGATGTCGCCCATCAGACTGCCCCATTGCGGCGCGGCGAGATTAGCGCCGGTGTGATAGAGCACAGCGCAGGCAATCAGAATCGGCACTGCGTGCGCCGGAAAAAGCAGCGGCAGCAGCGCGAGTGGCAGCAAAGCCAGATTTTGCAGACCGGCGCCGAAAACGATGATCCCTTTGCGTCGCCCGGTGCGGCGTCCGAGCCATGATGACAAGAGCTGCGCGAAAGAAGCGAGCAGCGGTGGAAAAGTCGCGAGCAAGCCCACCTGCGCCGTGCTCGCCTTCAGCAGCACGGCGAAAGCGCTGAAATAGCTTTCGCCGCTACCCATCATCACGGAATAAGCGACACCATCCTTGATGGAGTGGCGTAGCGAGCGTTCGTTGCGAGGATCTTTGGAAAAGCGCGTGGACATCGCGCGCTATCTAGCGCCTGCGTGAGTAGGCTTGTCAAGGCGCTATGATCGCAGTTCCTCTCGCTCGCTGACTGCTCGCAAGCTGCATGATCGAACGAGCAACTATGCAGGCATTGACTAGGTATTGGCCCGTACTGTAAACCTATCACCACGCCGGAAATCACGGCGCGGGAGCGTGTCTCGAAGCGAGCGCGCGTAGAGTTTCAGCGGAGAATCAGTGCGTCAATGATCATTGTCCCAACCTACCTAGAGAAGAGTCCGATCCACGGCTTCGGCGTCTTTGCGAATGATTTCATTGCCAAGGGCACGAAGGTCTGGGAGTTCCATCCCATATTTGATCTGGTATTCAGCGAAGAAGAATTCGAACGTCTGCCGCCATCGACCAAGGCAGAGATCGAGATTCATCTCTACCAGCCCGAGCCCCACGGCAATCTGTACTACGAATCGACTATGGGCAAATACATGAATCACTCGCGTGATCCCAATGTCGATTTCTCCGAAGTAGGATGCGGCTGGGCGACGCGCGATATCCGCAAAGGTGAAGAGCTCACCTGTGATTACCGCCATTTCATGGCGGACGTATCGCACATCGAGTACCTCTGAGAGTGCCTGCCGACGTGAACGGAACTCGGCGCCGCCAGCCGGCGCGGGGCGAGATGAAGCAGCGCAGTGGTGCGCGCAGTCAGGTAGATGTTGCCTACATCCTGCCCATCGACGCTGAGCAGCGCGCCCGCGTAGTCGCTGCAACGCAGGAGTGGATCGAACGCGCCGGCAAGCTCTTTCAGCGCAAATTCCCTGAGCTGCCAGTGCTGTTCGATCTGCGCGGCCGCATGGCCGGCATGTACCGCGTCGCCGGCGAGCGTCGCGTCATCCGCTACAACCCCTGGCTGTTTGCCAAATATCTCGACGACGGCATGGGCGTCACCGTCCCGCACGAAGTCGCACACTACATCACCGACCTCGTCTACGGCTTTGCCCGCATCCGCCCACACGGCAGCGAGTGGCAAGCACTGATGCACAGCTTCGGCATCGACCCACGCGCCGCCGTGCGCCATCGCCTCGATCTCTCCGGCATCCCCATGCGTACCCAACGCCGCCACCTTTATCGTTGCGATTGCCGCGAACACCAACTGAGCGGTGTTCGCCACGCCAGAGTGCAGCGCGAAGCCGCGCGTTATGTTTGTCGCAAGTGTGGAGCGGAACTGGTGCAGATGGTTTAGCGGTTCGCTTTCCTGGTGCTCAGCGAACTTGCTGCTTGGTGGTGAGTCGCATGATCCATTGAGTTCTGAGCGTAGCGATCAGCGGCGCCCGTTACTATTTTTTAGGACCCAAATAGATTACGGGAGCCGCTGCGTGCCAACGGTTTCGAAAAAGTCTCCCGGCACTGCCTGAGCACTGGCTTCGGTATGATGGTCAGCACAGGTTCTTTGCACTGCGTGTCTGCCTCCATGTGTGCTAGTCCCACTGCGCAGTAGAAAATGCGCCTTGTGTGTAATTGAAAATAACATTGCCATGGGATTGCCTGATTCCTAAATTACGGAGGACGGAGGCAGTGATGACATCGCTAGCGGTTACGGTGAAAGGGCAGGTCACGCTCAAGCGGGATTTGCTACAGCATCTTGGCGTTAAGCCGGGGGAGCGGATCGATTTCGAGAAGCTACCTGGTGGGGAGCTGCGGGTGCGGGCGGCTAGGCCGACAGGCAGCATTGAGGGCTTTTTGCAATTGCGGCAGCGGGTTGGGCTGGCGAATTGGTCGACGAATGAAAATCTCTGTCGATACCAATGTGCTGGCTCGAGCCATTCTGCAGGATGATCCCGCGCAGTGCCGCAAAGCGAGAAAGCTGCTTCAGGAAGCAAGCCTGATTGCGGTCTCCTTGCCCTGCCTGTGTGAGTTGGTCTGGGTGCTGTGCCGAGGTGCCGGGCTGGCCCGAGAGGATGTGGCGGTGACGATCCGCGCTTTGCTCGATGCCGCAAACGTGGTCGTGAACCGGCCCGCGGTAGAAGCCGGGCTTGAGATGTTGGAAGCCGGCGGGGATTTTGCTGACGGGGTCATTGCCTATGAAGGCGCTTGGCTAGGCGGCGAAACCTTTGTGTCATTCGATAAGAAAGCAGTTACCTTGTTGTCGGGACAGGGAGTGTCGCGCGATTGTTGATCTGATAGCTGGTGGCCAAAGCGGTGGAGAGCGGTCATAAGCTGAAAATTTGTGTACTTCGTCTTTTCCGGATGCAAGACGTTTGCGGTACTGCACGATGAAGCTGAAAAGCCTATCCCTCTCGCGCGCTCAACGCTTCCCACCGCGCATAAGCCTGCTCTATCTCTTTTCTGAGTGCGTCCATGCGCGCCATTGTGGTGGCGATGGTGTCTTTGTCTTGTTGGTAGAACTCCGCGCGGCTGGTGTTTGCTTCTAGTTGTGCTAGTTCTTGTTCGAGTGTTTCGATGCGACTCGGTAGTTTTTCCAGTTCCTGGCGTTCTTTGAAGGCGAGTTTCTTTTTTTCCACTGATGCGGTGGTTGTGGGTGCTGGTGTTTTTGCGGGTGTGGGCGCGTTGATGGTTTTTGTTGATGCTGTGCGCGTGCTGCGTTGGCGTTGCCAGTCTTCGTAGCCTCCGATGTATTCGCCGACGCGTCCTTCACCTTCAAATACCAGGGTTGAGCTGACGACGTTGTCGAGGAAGGTGCGGTCGTGGCTGACGAGGAGCAGTGTGCCTTCGTAGTCGGCGAGCAGATCTTCGAGCAGCTCTAAGGTTTCGACGTCGAGGTCGTTGGTGGGTTCGTCGAGCACCATCATGTTGGCGGGACGGGTGAAGATGCGGGCGAGCATCAAGCGATTGCGTTCGCCGCCAGAGAGAATGCGCACCGGTGAGTCGAGGCGCGCAGGAGGAAAGAGGAAATCTTTCAAGTAACCGGCGACGTGGCGCGGCCGGCCGCGTACGTTGACGTAATCGCTGCCGTCGCTGATGTTTTCGCGCACGGTTTTTTCTGGGTCGAGTTGTTCGCGATGTTGATCGAAGTAGGCGAGTTGCAGTTTGCTGCCGCGGACGATTTCGCCGGTGTCGGGTTCGAGGTCGCCGAGGATGAGTCGCAGCAATGTGCTTTTGCCGCTGCCATTGGGGCCGATGATGCCGATGCGATCGCCGCGCATGATGGTGGTGGAAAGATCGCGTACGATCCACCCATCACCGTCGCCGCGGTTGCTGTCGTAGTGAAAGCCGACGTGACGCAGATCGACGACGCGTTTTCCTGAGGCATCTCCGGTGTCTGCGCTTAAGGTGACAGTGCTGGTGCGTTCGATGCGCTGCGCGCGTTCGCGGCGCATGGCAAGCAAGCGGCGCACGCGGCCTTCGTTGCGTGTGCGGCGAGCTTTGACGCCTTGACGGATCCAAGCTTCGTGTTCGGCGAGCTGTTTGTCGAAGTGTGCGGCGGCGCGTGCTTCGGCTTCGAGCATTTCATCTTTGCGGCGCAGATAGTTGTTGAAATCACCGGCAAACGAAGTCAGCTTGCCGCGATCGAGTTCGATAATGCGCGTGGCGAGGCGGCGCGCCAGCGTGCGGTCGTGCGTGATGAACATCAGCGCGCCGTGGAAGTTGAGCAGATAGTCTTCAAGCCAGGCGATGGCTTCGATGTCCATGTGATTGGTCGGCTCATCGAGCAGCAGCAGATCAGGTTCGCTGACCAGTGCGCGCGCGAGCATGGTCTGACGCCGCAATCCGCCTGAGCACTGCGCGATCGGGCGCTGCGCAGGCAAGCCCAGCCGACTTAGTACGGCAGAGATGCGGTTATCGACGCTCCAGCCACCGACGGTTTCGATGCGTTGCTGCAATTCAGCAAGTTCTCTTAAGTTCGCATCATCAAGGTCGCTGCGCTCGACGAGATGGCGATAGGCGGTGAGCCACTCTCCAAGTTCGCCAAGTCCGCCAGCGACGGTGTCGTAAACGGTGCGCTGAGAATCCGCCGGTACTTCCTGTTCGAGATGCGAGATGCGCAGCGTATCGCGTTGCCACACCTCACCTTCATCAGGCGCGATTTCGCCGCTGATAACGCGAAACAGCGTTGATTTGCCGCTGCCATTGCGTCCCACCAAGCAAACTCGTTCCCCTGGTTCGATTTGCAAATCCACCTTGTCGAGCAAGGGATGCAGGCCGTAGGCGAGGGATGCCTCAGTGAGATTGATGATTGTCATGGCGAGGAGTTAGTTATGAGGCTGATCATTATCGGCGCTGCAAGCGGCTGTGTCAGCAGCGCGGGACGATGCACGGACTCATGAGGGGGGGGCTGGGCGATGAACTTCGATCTATATGCTTGGATGCAGCGTTTGCTGGGGTTGATGCTGGTCTTGTTGTCGCTGCTGCTCGGTGCTTGCCGCGGCAATCCAGACTGGGCTAGTGCTAGCGTCAGTTCCGAGCTCACTAGCTTGACGCTTGCGAGCGGCGTGCTCGATCAAAGCTTCCAGGCCGAGCAGCCGGATTACACCAGCACGCAAGGCTATCTCGTGCGCAGCATCAGCGTGATACCGCAGGCGGCGGATGAGGCCGCGACGATCAAGGTGGCGGGGCAGGTGGTTGATTCCGGCGCGCAGAGCCCACCGATTGCGCTTGCCGCAGGCGGTGAGACCGAGATCGGCATCGATGTCACCGCAGCCGGAGGTCGCAGCGCGCGGCACTATACCGTTACCGTGGCGCGCCAAGCGCTCGATGGTTTTGCGCAGCAGGCTTATTTGAAGGCTTCCAATGGCGGTGTGCAGGATTTTTTCGGCTATAGCGTGGCGCTCGCGGGCGATACGCTGGCGATCGGCGCGCCGCAGGAAGACAGCGCGCAGAGCGGCATCATTCCAGGCAGTCCGGATGAAAGCAGCGCGGGTGATGACAGCAACAAGAGTGGCGCCGTCTATGTTTTCGTACGCACGGGCGAGAGCTGGGTGCAGCAGGCGTATCTGAAAGGATCGCGACCCAAGGGCGATCTCGATTATTTCGGCACCAGTGTTGCGCTCTCGGGAAACACGCTCGCGGTGGGTGCGCCGTTTGAAAATGGTGCGGCCCCGATAGATAAATCGCAGTGGAATAAATCCACTGCGGGCAATGCGAATGCGGAAACTTCAGCGTCCGTGCCAGACAGTGGCGCGGTGTATGTGTTCGTGCGTGATGCGACTGGAGAGTGGCATCAGCAGGCTTATTTGAAAGCATCGAACGCTGGTGAGAATGCTCACTTCGGCACCACGGTCGCTTTGTCAGGCGACACGCTGGCGGTAGGTGCAGAAGGCGAGGACGGTGCACTCACTGGCGTTTTCATGGGCGCTCCCGATGATGCGCTGACCGGCAACGACGTGCCTGATAGCGGCGCGGTGTATGTGTTCACGCGCAATGAAAACGGCGGCTGGTCGCAACAGGCTTACTTGAAAGCATTGAACGCTGGCAGCGATGACTGGTTCGGTTTCAGTCTTGCTTTGTCGGGCAATACGCTCGCAGTCGGCGCGCCGTTTGAAGATGGCGCGGTCACAGGAATCGTGCCGAGCGGCGCTGACATGATCTTTGGCGATAGCCTCGGCAGTCCGAAGATTGGTGATGGCGCTGAAATGAGCGGCGCGGTGTATATATTTTCGCGCAATGACGCGCAGCACTGGCGCCAGGAAGCTTATGTGAAAGGCTCGAACACCAGCGCGCGCGATGGCTTTGGTTACAGTGTTGCGCTTGCGGACAATACGCTGGCGGTAGGCGCGTATCGGCAAGAAGAAGATAGCGGCGCGGTATATGTCTTCGAGCGCGGATCAGATTGGCGCTGGCGTCAGCAGGCGTATCTCAAGGCATCGAATGCAGGCAGCGGCGATAACTTCGGTTGGAGCGTTGCGGTGTCGAAAGGTCGCTTGGCGGTCGGAACCGCAGCAGAAAGTGGCGGAGCGAGCGGCGTTATCCTCGGCAGCCCTGATGATCGCCTCACTGGCAATGAGGCTTCCTCCGCCGGCGCTGCCTATCTCTTCATGCGCGATGAAAAAGGCGATTGGCTACAGCAGGCCTACGCCAAGGCCTCGAACGTCAGCAGTTTCGATCAGTTCGGCTATGCGGTTGCGCTATCAGACGATCAGCTCGCGATCAGCGCGCCGTTCGAAGCAGGCACGGTGCACGGCGTATTCGCGGGCAGTCCAAGTAGTGCCGAGACGGGCGATGGCAGCGCAGAGAGCGGCGCGGTGTATGTTTTTCGGTGATGATCGTTGATGTATCGCGATGCGTCGAGAGCGGCGCCCGGTGGTGTTTTTCGAGGACGCGTTGGCGCGCCGAGCTTTGCTTAGCTAAGCGGACTCCCCACAAGCGAAGCGCCTTCGCGTCCCGACAAACATCACCAGGCTCCGCCGCGCGCTGCCCACGAAACTCTAGGAATCAGTAGTTAGGCAGAAGCGCCGCCGCCATCAGCCGGCCACAGTCCAAGGCGTTGCAGCACTTTGATGCGGTCTTCCACGGTCATTTTGCGCCAGTTGTTGGATTCGGCGTTGGTCATGCGGCAGGTGGTGCAGACGCCATCTTCGAACAGGCACACGCTTTCGCAGGGGGATTTGATTTCCGGGGGCATGAGAGTCTTCCGCAAAAATAAGCCAGGGGCCGCGATTATCCCATATTCGCCGCGCCGGGCGCATGGGTGTTGAGCGAGCTCAGAGCATGTTCAGGAAGGGAATGAGCGCGAACCACAGAATGTAGGACAGCGCCACCGCCATCAGCCCGTTGATGCGCCCCGAGCTCCCAGCGTTCTCGGTGTTCTTGGCGCTGACGCGATAACGTCTCAGCAGATGGAGCAACCAAAGTGCATGCGCAGTGGCGACCCAGGAAATGCCGGCGTAGGCGCCGGCTGCGAGCGTGCCGGCATGCCAGACCAGCGCCGCGAGCGCGGATGAAGCGGTGGCGACCATGGCCACTGCAGTGACACGGCCTTGGCCGAGGCTCACTGCGAGCGTGCGTTTACCGGCGGCGAGATCGGCTGCGCGGTCGGGCAGTGTGGAGAGCGCAATGGCTGGGATAATGGCAAGGAACAGCGGAATACTCGCGAGCCAGGGGAAACTGTCTGCCGCGTGGCCACCGAACAGCAGATAGCCGAAAAGCAGCACCAGAAAGCTGTGCGTGAAGGCAACGTCGAGTTCGCCGAGACTGCGATGCGAGAGTCGTAGCGGCGGAGCGGTATAGCCGAGGCACAGCACCAGCGCTGCGCCTAAGGCCAGCCCGACGCCGGTCGCGCCTGCTGCATATAGCAGCAGCGCACTGCATAGCGTGAATGCGCCGAGGGCGAAGGCGATGCCTTGGCGTACCTCATGAAAACTCAGCGCACCATCGACCAACACGCGCGAGCCGCCGTTGAAGGGGCTGAAGTTGCGGTTGTTACGATCGCTTTCATAATCGAAATATTCATTCACCAACACGGTGGCGAATTCGAGCAGAAATACTGCTGCATAGCCGAGCCAGAAGAGCAAGGTCGTGAGCACTTCTCTGCCACCGCCCGCAGCCATGGCGCCAACGGCATAAGCGAGCCAGGTCATGGGGTAGAACTGCAAGCGCATGGCGCGCAGCCAGCTTGCCGCCTTGGCGCGCAGACGTTCAGTGCGGTTTGGCACGCCTTCGGCGAGGCGCAGTCCTTCGGTGTGGGCGCGCTCGATCCAGCCGGCCCGCTGCGCGGGCGTTGAGTTGAATACGGTGCCGAAGGTGATGACGCGCACCGGCGCGACGCCGCAGAACTGTAAAGTCGCTTTCTTGATGGCGTTGATGCCGGGGCGGCCATAGATCCAGTGATAAACCCAGGCCGGAGTATCCATGGTGACGATGAGCGCGGCGGATTTGCCTTTTAGCAAGCCGTCCCAACTGCCGTCGCCGTGCATGCGAAAAGCGTAGCCTGGTTTGAAGATGCGATCGATGAAGCCTTTGAGCAGCGCCGGCATCGCGCCCCACCAGTTGGGATACACCAATATCAGATGATCAGCGCGGCTCAGCATCTCGCGTGCGCGCGCGATGTCCGCTTCCTCGGGCTCATCTTCGCGCCCCGTCGGATAGTTGATGTCAAAGGAGAGATCGGCGAGACGCAATATCTCGATGTTGGCGCCAGCCGCGCGCGCGCCTTGCGCGTAAGCTTCGGCCAGCGCGCCGCACAGACTCGAGTTTTCAGGGTGTCCGAGGACGAGCAGCACGTTCATGACGAGCAGGCCATTGGCAGGGTCATCGATAGGAGTCGGTGTCCATCCAGCGCTTGGCGAAAACGAGCACTGCCATAACGATGATGAAGAAGACGCTGATGATGATCGATGCGCCGAGGTTGGTGAGCAGCGCGGAGTCGAGGCGCCGCCCAAAGCTGATGTCATCGGTGATGTTCATGAAATACAGCAGCGAGATCACTGGCGCGGCACCAAGCGGCAGCAAGGATGCGTAGAAAATCGTCTTCATGCGCAGCGTCGGGAGCGCGTGGATCAGCAGAAAGCTAAAGAGCCCATAAAGCGGATAAGGTGCGGGAAATACACTGAAGGCGAGCATGAACAGAATAGTACGATCGCCGCGGTAAGGTGGATCAAGCACATTGACTGCGCCGGCCGCCATCATCAGAAACGAGAGCGCGAGCAGAAAGAGGAGGCCCGGTACCATAGCGCGCGCCGGGCCGAAGATGCGGTTGAGGAGCGCAGACTCGGTTTTGCTCATCGCGGATGCCTGCGGTTTTGCAGCGTTACAGCCAGCGCCCGGTCTCAGGCAAGAAGCGCACCATGCCTTCGAGAATGCCGGCGGCGTAGTTGCCGTTCATGCCTTTGAGGCCGCCGCGCGCGAGATACAGCGCGTCACTATGGCCGCGTTCAGCAGCGCGGCGCAGCGCTTCGCGGCGCACATCTTCGCGCGCATTACGTACTAGTACTGAAGGAATATCGCTTTCCAGCACGGCAAGATCATTGCCGCTGTCGCCGCTGTACACGCAGCGCGTGCGCTTGATGCCAAGCGCCGTGATCAGAAATTCAAGCGCGTGCAGTTTGGTTGCGCCCGGCGGCGTCAGATCGAGCAGTCCGAGCTGCTGGGTTTCATCAACGCTCCAGGCGAGCTCGATAGCCATGCCCGAAAGTCCGTGTGCGGAGAGACGCTCGTCCATCCACTCGCGAAATGCAGCGATATCGTAAGTGGGCGGCGCGTAGTAGCTCAGTTTGAAATCACTCTGGCGATTGGCTTCCTGCAAGCGCAGTGCGGGCGATTCGCCGAGCGCGCGGGCAAGATCCGCGCCGCGCGCCTCGGGCCAGCCGCGCGCCATTTCCCGCGTCCATTCTGGCCACGGCTCCCAGCGCCCAGAGGTGAGACGATAGATCGCGGTGCCGACATCGGCGATGGCGAAGTGCGGCATCGGCAATCCATAACGCTGGATGACTTCTTGTTGCAGGGGTTGGCTGCGTCCGCTGGCGTAGGCGAGCACGACCTCGGAGTGCGAGGTGACCGCGCGAAACAGCGGCCGGGCTTCCGGGGATTCCGGTTGCAGACCGTTGGGCAGCAGCGTGCGGTCAAGATCGGTGCAAAGTAGGATCGGTTCGTTCATCGTCTGGATTTCTTGATGCCTCGTGCTCCCGGAATGATCTTGGGGATGATCCGGGGAATTGGTCTTGTGGATCGCCTTGGAGGGACCGCCGAGCGGTGCATAGGATCGCCGCAATCGCTGGCCTATGCAAGCGTGCCCCGCAAAACGAAACAGCTATCTTGAATCAGCCACGGAGCCGCTGAAAACCTCCGTTCAGGGTGCCGTGATCGGGCAGGTCCGGGAGACTTTTTCAAAACCGTTGGCGCGTAGCGGCTCGGTGTCCTGAAAAAGCGTAACGAGCGCCGCTGGTCACCGTTTCGCAGAGGTCTCGCTTGCGGGGAGAGCGTAGCGAGGGGGCGCAGCCGGTTGGGGAGAGAGCGCAGCACGGCAACTTCATCTTCGCCACTATTCATGAGTGATAAGAGGTTTTTATTAGATACACTTAAGCCGCGCCTACTCCGAGATCAACGTTCTAGCGTATAGAGGATGTCAGCACCAGCGCCGGTGCGGGTGCCGCTCTCGGTTTCGATGCTCCACCTGTTGCCGAGGCGATAGCGGAACTGGATGGCGTTGTTTTCATCCATCAGGCCGCGGATGTAGCGTACGTATAAACGCGGAGAGAGTGCGCGGCCGAGTACCAGGGCGGTGTCTTGAGTTTGCGTGCCGGTTTGGATGCTGATTTCCACCAGATTGAAGCGTTCACCAATCTGCTTGGCGAGCGCGCTGCCACCGGCGATGGCGAGCGAACTCGCGGCCTGGTAGAGATCCTCGCCTTCGCCGGCGCGGGCCTGGGAGATCGGTCTACCGATAATCAGATAAGACAGGACGTCGGTATCGTCCATCGCCGGTGAGGAATACAGCTCGACGATGGGCGCGTGCGCGGTGCCGAGGATGCGCACGCCGACTTCGATCTCATCGCGCTCGCCACGTGTGCGCGAGGCAATGATGTCGATCGCGGGGTTGTCGATGGAGCCGCCAGCATAGAGAAAACGCCCTTGGGTGATGGCGAGGTTTTGGCCGTAGGCCTGGAAACGGCCATCGACAAAGTTGATTTCTCCCTGCGCGGTGACATCCGCGCCGCTCACCACGATCAGTGCACGTCCGGTGAGGCGGCCATCGAAGCCGCGCCCGTTGAGGCGTACATCGTCGCCGAGAACGAATTCGATACGACCCTTCATGTTGAGCGGTGTGCGCTGTGGCGTGGGTGCGCCGCCGATGATGACGACATCATCTGAGATCGCAACAGTGCTGCCTTCCATGGGGCGCACCGGCTCGAGGCGCGCCCAGGGCACGGTCAGTTTGCCATCGAACTGTAGTTCTCCTGGAGCGAAGCGCAGCGTGATGTCAGGTGAGGCTTTGATGTGCGCGGTCGGCAGCCTGACGACTTCGAGGCTGTCGCCTTTTACGGTCAGCTGGGCGGACCAATCGCTCGTGCTGAGAAAATGGCCATCGCCATCGAGGGTGAGCTCACCATCGCCGATGTGTGCATTGCCCGCGAGACTAAGCGCATTGCCATGTGCTTTGAGCGCAAGGTTCAGGGCTTCGATCTGGATGCCGAGGCGCAGGACGCTGATCCTTTCCACACCGATCGCGGCCTCACCGCCGAGCAGCGGCGCTGCGACCGTGCCTGACAGCGTGAGATTAGCGCTCGCGTGCGCACCGACCGGCATGATGTCGGGGATGAAGAGTGCGAGCGTATCGAGATTGTCGAGGCTTGCTTTTAGCGTCCCTGAAATCGCTTGCTCTGGGGCAGGCGGCGCGCCGAGCACATAGCCAGGCAGCGCCAGCGTTGCGCCGATGTTTTCGGTCTCGCCGAGCGTGAGTGCAAGGGTTGCGCGCGCACCGTCTGCGCCGAAGTCGGCGCGCAGCGTGGCGCGCTGATAGTTGAGGGTTTGCAGCATGCGCTGCTGCGAGCTCGTGTTATGCAGCGCGCCATGATTCGCTTCGACCTCAAGCTGTACGTTCGGCGGGGCTGCGCCCGTGCGCGCTGCAGTGATGCGCCCCTTGCTGGCGCCGGTGATGTCCACGAAATCGCCAGGCAGCAGAGGAGAGAGACGTTGCAGCTCGAAACCCTGCCAGGCGATTTCACCGGTGAGGGTATCGTCATCGCTATCTTTGACGCGCGTACCGTGGCCGCAGACGGTGGTGCCCGCACTTTCCCAGCACAGCGCTTGCAGGCTGCTTGTAGTGCCGGCTGAGATGTCAAACGCCGCGGGCGCGGTCTGCATCCACAAACCAAGCTTGGCCTGGAGCAAGCGGCCATGTTCCAGCGTGCCTTGCCAGTGCCCGTCGTGCACCGTGCCATTCAATTGCTGGCTGAATTGCAGTTGATCTTGATCGGTGTCGAGTGCGAGCTGATGCGCAGCGAGCGAGCCTTGCGTGCGCAGTGTGGCGCTGCCGATTTCAAACTCGCCAGAGGTAAGGCCGGCGCCTTCGACTTCAGCGCGCCAACGCAGGGATTCGAGCAGGCTCGCGCTACCGGCTTCGCGCCGGGTAGCGTCGAGATCGAGCTCGGCAGTAAGCGCCATGCGCTCTGCGTGCTGGTTATTCCAGGCGAGATCGCGCGCGCGCAGCGTGGTGGCAAGGTGCAGCGCGGCGAGGGGTCCGCCGAGCGTGCCTTCGGCTTGTGCCGTGCCGGAAATGTTGGGAAGTACTTCGGTGAAAGCATCGGCGAGATCGCTGCTTTGCAGTTGCCAGTTGAGATGCAATTGCTCGGCGATGCTGCCTGCGACTTTGATCTCGGTTGCGCCAACGGCGAGCACCAGCTCATTGATATCGATGCGGCGGTGCGCAAGCGTTGCGTGTGCTTGCCCGTGGCCGCCGAGCGGTCGGCCAAAGGCCTGCCCACGCAGCGCACTGATTTGCGTTTCCAAGAGTATGTCGAATCCGCTCTTGTTCTCCTTATCGATAGAGGTGTCGAGGGATGCGTCAGGCTCGCGTTTGAGATCGAATTCGATCTGTGCACTGTCGATGTTGATGCCGCGCATCACGGGGTAAAGCTCGGCGAGATCGATGTCGGTGACGTCGGCCAAGGCATGCGCGTGCACCGCTGGTTTCCAAGCGATTTCAGCCTTGCCTTGCCAGTCGCCTTGCAGCCAGCGTCCGCGCACGGTGTCGGCGCGCATACCTTCTAGATTACCGCTGCCGGTGAGTTCGAGCGTGACGGGTGGGAGCGCGGCGCCAGGCAGCACTTCGCCAAAGGCCTGATAGCGATAATCCTGCGGGCTGCCGGTGAAATGAGCTTGACCGCTCGGGCTCGCAAAGCGGGCATGACCTTCGTTTCGCCGCGGCGGCCAAAAGAATTCTTTCCACTCCAGATCCGCATCGAATGCGCCCTTGGCATCTTCGTTGATGCGACCGCTGATGCGTGTTGCCTCATCTGCATTTGCGAGCAGGAAACGCGGAATCGCCCAGCGCTTGCCGTCCCAGGCGCCATCGGCGTCGAGCGTCCAATCACCGAACTCGGCATCGCTCGCGCTGAGCTCGGCTTTGCCGCTGATGTGAGTGCCCGTGCCGCGCGCTGCGACGGTGCCGGCGCCAAGATGCAGCGCGCGTGCGCTGGGAATGAGCTGATCGAGACTGAAAGGTTCGATTTGGGTGGCGGCCCGCCAGGAAGGCTGCCGACCTTCGAGCTCGGCCGCGATATCGATGTGTATACCTATGGGGCTAAGCAGATCGGCTTCGGCTTGCAGCGCGCGCGTGCTGCCGCGGGCACTGAGTTTGGCTTCGAGGTGGCGTTCTGCGATCTGTGCTTGCGCGGTCGCTTGGAAATGTACGGAGCCACGACCATCGATCGGCAGTACGCCGCTCGCCTCTAACTTGGCCTTGAGCTGTGCTTGCGGGCTGAAAGCCGTAGCTTGCAGCGAGTCGATGATTAGCTCATCGCCCGCGGTGCGCAAATGGGCTTCAGCGTTGTCGATGATGATCGGCGCGTGCGTGCTAACGAGGAGCGTAGTCTCGCGCAGCGCAATGTCCTGCGCGTGTATCGAAAACGGCAGTTTCAGTGGTCGGCGCGATTTTTTTTCCTGATCGTCACCGGGCAAGATGATGGTCAGGCCGCGGCTTTCGAGACGATCGACATGCAGTCTGCCAAATAAAAGCTGCGCGGGTTGCCAATCGAGCTCGATGTGATCAGCAGTGAAAGTATTCTGATTGCTGCGATAGCGCAGGCCGTCGACGGCGAGCGGGCCGGCGAGCCGGCCACTGACCTGCGCGATTTCAAGCTCGGCGAAACGCAGTTGCAGCAAACGCACTAGCCATTGCGCGGCGTTTTCGCTGTAGAGCGCATAGCCAATTGCGAACGGCAGCAGCGCCAGAATCAGCATTACTGTGCGAAACGGCGTGATCAGCCGGCGCTGTTTGGTTGAGGATTCGGGCTGCGTCACAGGCTGATTCACAGATCAGGCCCGAGGGTAAGGTGCAGACGCCAGGGCCGGTCTGGCAGGCTGAGTGCCTGCGCGAGATCGAGGCGCACTGAGCCGATGGGCGTGCTCCAGCGCAGACCGAAGCCTGCGCCGCGCATGGCGTGGAATGCCGTGTTATCGAAGGCGTTGCCGGCATCCATGAACAGTGCGAGCGCGGTGCGTCCAAACAAGGTGTGCTCGTATTCGGCGCTGCCGACCAGCAGGTTTTTGCCGCCGACGATGACGCCATCGGCGTTGGCGGGACCAAGTGAGCTGAAGGCGTAGCCACGGATGCTGTTGTCGCCGCCGGCGAAGAAGCGCTGCGAAACCGGCAGATCCTGGAAGTCGGGTACCCAGCTGTAGCCGCCAGTTGCGCGCAGCAGCACGCGTGAGCGCGAGCTTGGGCTGAAGATGTAGCGGCCTTGCGCGCGCGGCTGCACGAAGGAGGTGTCGGACAAGATGCCTTCGCGGGCGCCACGCACGCCGAAGGTGAGACTCCAGCCGTGCGTTGGCGCGATGCGCTGGTCGGCATGCACGCGCTGCCAGCTCACATGCGGGATGAGCAGGTTGCTGTCGTTGGAGATATCGACTCGATAGTGTTCGCGCTCGAAACTTACGCCCGCGGTGCGCAGCCAGGCGCCGGTTTGCTGCGTGATTTCGGTGCCGACTGACGTCGTGGTGCGTGCGGAGGTGACGGTGTTTTCATCGAGCCAGGTGAAGCTGTAACTGAGCGCATCGGTGGCTGGCCGGCGCAGCGGAACGAAGTAACGCGCCTTGAAGCTCGCTTCAATCTCCGAGCGCTCAGCGAAGGCGTTGTAGTGATGGCCGCGCGTGTTGGCGCGCCGGCGTTCATAGCCGAGGCGCGCGCGTGGACCGGTGTCGGTGGCATAGCCCAAGCCGGCGCTGTAACGTCGGTCGGGCTTGGCTTCTAGATCCACTATGATGGGCACTTGCTGATCATTGGCCTGCTCGACGAGGGTAATGACGTCGGCGCGGGCAAAGAAATCGCTGTCGGCGAGAGTGCGGCGCAGATTGAGCAGTTTGCGCGCATCGTAAGGATCGCCGGGTTTGAAAGTCAGATAACGATGGAGAAAGCTCTCCTTGAATTTCTCGTTCTGCATATTGACGGTGCCAAAGACATAGCGCGGCCCGGTATCTATCTCCAATTCTATGGAAGCCTGGTAGGTCTTGAGGTCGACCGTGATGCGATGTGTGATCAGCTCGGCGCTGAAATAGCCACGTTCCCGGGTGAGTTGCAGCAGCTCCTGTTTGCTGCGCTCGTAGAGCGCATGGTCGAGTCCATCGCCGACCTGGATGGGGTAGGTGGCGCGCCAATTCAGCAGAGCCGAGTCGCTGCTACCCGCGCCGCGCAGCTCGATCGCCACTTTATCCATTTTTATGCGCGGCCCGGTATCAATGACGTAACGCGCCGTCCAATGATCGCCGGTCTTGAGGAGTTCGGCATCGATGTGAGGTCGGTAAAAACCGAAGGGTTCGAGCGCGTGGCGGATTTCCTCGGGAGCGAGACCATGCAGGCGCTGAATGACGGCTTCGCTGAGCAGCGGGTGCTCGCGTTGCTGGTAAAGGCTGAGATTGCCGCGCACGTTATCCAGTATGGCGTCTGATACGCCTTGGATATCGATAGTGGCCCCGGTGTCGGCCCACGCCGCGTTGCATAGCAAAAAAGTGAGCGCGGCCACCAGGAGTTTTCTGAACATCGCGCCATTATATCGGGCGGTGTGGGGGAAACGTCTCCACAATCTCGCGGAGTCTGGAAGCCCAGCGCTTTTCACGACCGGCGGCCACCAAGGATGGCGGTCGCCGAGCGGTCAGGATGACGAAAAGCGTGTCGTGAAAAGCGCTGGGCTTCCAAACTCGTCCACTGATGTCCGATGATGGCCGCCGACGGTCCCGTATTGCGAAGGTGGGGCGCGCCATCGACCCGTGAGGTTCGTGATACACCATGAGTGGCTTACGCCATGGCCTCGTGGTGGCGCAGACAGCTTCGTCGTGGGATACGCCGCCAGCTAGCTACTCTGTCCCCGCGGCGGAGCGTCGCAAGAATAAGACTGCAAGGCGCGGCCATCGCCATCGACCGTCTCTAGCCGTACGGTGAAGCCCCACAGTCTTGCGACGTGGCGCAGCACCTCGTTGACATCGCCGTGCAGGGGGCGGCGTCGGTGCTGGGTGTGGCGCAGGGTCAGTGAGCGGTCGCCTTCGCGGTTGACGTCGTAGACCTGGATGTCGGGTTCGTTGCTGCCGAGATTGTAATGATCGGCGAGTGCGCGTCGCACTTGGCGATAGCCAGCGTCGTCGTGGATGGCGGTGACTTCGAGTTTGCGGCTGCGGTCATCGTCGAGCACCGCGAAGAGTTTCAGATCGCGCATCACCTTGGGCGAGAGGTACTGGGCGATGAAGCTCTCATCCTTGAAATTGCGCATGGCGAAGTCGAGCGTGCGCTGCCAGCTCGAGCCCGCGATGTTGGGGAACCAGCGCTCATCTTCCGCACTTGGTTGCTCACAGATACGGCGGATGTCGCTCATCATCGCAAAGCCGAGCGTGTAGGGGTTGATGCCATTGTAGTGCGCGCTGCTGTAGGGCGGCTGGTAGATGACGTTGGTGTGACTGTGCATGAATTCGAGCATGAAGGCGTCATCGACCAACCCTTCATCGAACATGCGATTGATGATGGTGTAGTGCCAGAAGGTCGCCCAGCCTTCGTTCATCACCTGCGTCTGGCGCTGCGGGTAGAAATACTGCGCGAGTTTACGCACGATGCGCACGATTTCGCGCTGCCAGGGCCGCAGCAGCGGCGCGTTTTTTTCGATGAAATAGAGCAGATTCTCCTGCGGTTCGACCGGATAACGCGACGTTGTGCGCGCTTCCTCGGGTAGGGTGAATTGGGGAATGGTGCGCCATAGATCATTGATCTGCATTTGCAGACGTTCTTCGCGTTCGTGCTGGCGTTGGCGTTCTTCGCGCGCCGAGAGTGGCGACGGGCGTTTGTAGCGATCGACGCCGTAATTCATCAGCGCATGGCAGGAATCGAGCATCAGTTCGACCGCTTCTTCGCCATGACGACGTTCGCAGCCCGCGATGTAGTTACGGGCGAAGAGCAGGTAATCGATGATGGCGTCCGCGCTGGTCCAGGTGCGAAATAAATAATTGCCCTTGAAAAAAGAGTTATGACCATAGCTCGCATGAGCGATGACCAGCGCCTGCATCATCATGGTGTTTTCTTCCATGAGATAGGCGATGCAGGGGTTGGAGTTGATGACGATCTCATAGGCAAGGCCCATGTGACCGCGGCGATAACGCTGCTCGACGCCGAGAAACTGCTTGCCGTAAGACCAATGATGGTAACCAATCGGCATGCCGACGGAGGAATAAGCATCCATCATCTGCTCGGCGCTGATCACTTCGATTTGGTTGGGATAGGTATCGAGCCCGAAGCTGGCTGCGATGTGGGCGATTTCCCGTTCGTAGCGCTCGATCAATTCGAAGGTCCACTCCGAGCCGTGCGAGATCGGGGTGCGGACTGTTGTTGCAGGTGCATTCATGCGGCGGCCTTTTTGCGAAACAGGCGGTGAAATACCGGATAAATATCGGTGAGACCATCGATGCGCTGGGTGGCGAAATTGCGATACTGCGCGGCGACCTGCTGGTATTCACGCCATAGGCTCTGGTGTTCGTCGGGTTTGATCTCGACGTAAGCGTAATATTGTAGGCGCGGCATGATGGCGTCGGTGAGCAGCTTGCGGCAGTGTGGAGAGTCATCGTTCCAGTTGTCGCCGTCAGAGGCCTGGGCGGCGTAGATATTCCAGTCTGAGCTGGCGTAACGCTTGGTGATGATGCTCTGCATCAGTTCGAGTGCGCTTGAAACCACCGTGCCGCCGGTTTCGCGCGAGCGGAAAAACTCTTCTTCTTCGACTTCTTTGGCGGCGGTGTGGTGGCGGATGAAAACCACTTCGGTATGCTCGTAATTACGTTTGAGAAAAAGATAAAGCAGGATGAAAAAACGCTTGGCGATATCTTTGCGCGATTCATCCATCGAGCCTGAGACATCCATCAGGCAGAACATCACCGCGCGCGTGGTCGGGCGCGGCTGACGGATGCGGTTGTTGTAACGCAGGTCCAGCGTGTCGATGAAAGGAATGGTTTGTCGGCCGCGGCGCAAACTCTGCACGCGCGCGCTGAGTGCGCGAACGTTATCTTCAGTGCTTGGGTTTTCCTCCTCATCACTTTGCTGCGTACTCACCGCCGAAAGCTCGCTTTCGGCTTCACGCAGACGCCGATCGTAACTGGCGCGCAGTGCGATGCGGCGCGAGAGTGCTTCACGCAGCGAGCGCACGACATTGATGTTGGCGGGGATACCGTCGCGGCTGTAGCCCGCGCGCACCAGTTTGTGCTCGACGTTGGTGGCGAGCTGGGTTTTGATGAGATTGGGCAGAGCGAGGTCATCAAAGAAAAACTCCATGAATTCTTCGCGCGTCAGCGTGAAGACGAAATCATCGGTGCCTTCTCCGTCGCGGCTCGCGCCGCCACCACCGCCGTCGCCTTCGTTCGGGCGTTTGATGCGATCGCCGGCGATGTAAGCATCGTTGCCGGGCAGCACAGTTTCACGCTCGCCGCCTTTGCCATGGCGAAAGCGCGGTTCGTTGATGTCGCGCGCGGGGATATTGATCTTCTCGCCGGACTCGATGTCGATGATGCTGCGCTGCGAGATGGTGCCTGCGACAGCGCGCTTGATTTGCTCACGAAAACGACGGATGAATCGCTGCCGGTTGACAGCGCTTTTGTTCTTGCCGTTGAGTCTTCTATCAATGATCTGTGGCACGTTGTCGTCTCAGTGCTTTAGTTCGACTTGCGTACGCGCAGATACCACTCGGTGAGCAGGCGTACCTGTTTTTCCGTGTAGCCCTTGTCCATCATTCGGCGCACGAAGCTCTGATGCTTTTTGATGTCTTCGCCGGAAGATTTCGGGTTGAAGGAGATCACCGGCAGCAGCGCTTCGGTATTGGAGAACATCTTCTTCTCGATCACTTCGCGCAGTTTCTCGTAGCTAGTCCAGTGCGGATTTTTGCCGTTGTTCTGGGCGCGGGCGCGCAGGACGAAGTTGACGATCTCGTTGCGAAAATCCTTCGGATTGCTGATGCCGGCTGGCTTTTCGATTTTCTCCAGCTCCTCGTTGAGTGCGCCGCGGTCGAAATTCTCACCGGTATCCATGTCGTGATATTCCTCGTCCTGGATCCAGTAATCGGCGTATACCACGTAACGATCGAAGATGTTCTGCCCATACTCAGAATAGGATTCAAGATAGGCGGTCTGGATTTCCTTGCCGATGAAATCCACATACTGCGGTGCGAGATGACCCTTGATATAGGACAGATAACGGTCTTCGATCTCAGCCGGGAATTGCTCCTGCTCGATCTGATTTTCAAGCACATAGAGTAGGTGTACGGGGTTTGCGGCGATTTCGCTGTGATCGTAGTTGAAGACTTTCGATAGGATCTTGAAAGCAAAACGTGTAGACAGCCCCGACATGCCTTCATCAACGCCGGCGTAATCGCGGTACTCCTGATAAGACTTTGCTTTGGGGTCGATGTCTTTGAGATTCTCGCCGTCGTAGATGCGCATCTTGGAGAAGATGCTCGAATTCTCCGGCTCCTTCAGGCGCGAGAGCACGGAGAACTGCGCCATCATGCTGAGCGTGTCGGGCGCGCAGGGCGCACGTGACAGGGAGCTGTGCTGGACCAGCTTCTCGTAGATATGCACTTCTTCAGAGACGCGCAGGCAATACGGCACCTTGACGATGTAGATGCGATCGAGGAAGGCTTCGTTGTTGCGGTTGTTCTTGAAGCTCAGCCACTCCGATTCGTTGGAGTGAGCGAGGATGACGCCATCGAAGGGAATCGCGCCGAGGCCCTCGGTACCGTTGTAGTTGCCTTCCTGAGTTGCAGTGAGCAGCGGGTGCAACACTTTGATCGGCGCTTTGAACATCTCGACGAATTCGAGCAGGCCCTGGTTGGCGAGGCAAAGCCCCCCTGAATAGGAATAGGCGTCGGGGTCGTCCTGCGAGAATTCTTCGAGCTTGCGGATATCGATTTTGCCGACGAGCGAGGAGATATCCTGATTGTTTTCATCGCCCGGCTCGGTCTTGGCGACGGCGATCTGCTTGAGTATCGATGGGCGCAGCTTGACCACGTGAAAGCGGCTGATGTCCCCGTTGTATTCATGCAGACGCTTGACCGCCCACGGCGACATGATGCCGCTCAGATAGCGCCGCGGAATGCCAAAATCCTCTTCGAGAATAGGCCCATCTTCGTGCGGCTTGAATAGACCAAGCGGCGATTCGTTGATCGGTGAGCCCTTGATAGCATAGAAGGACTGCTGCTCGACCAGTGATTTGAGCTTCTCGGCGAGCGAGGATTTGCCGCCACCGACAGGTCCGAGTAGATAAAGGATCTGCTTTTTCTCTTCGAGCCCCTGCGCGGCGTGCCTGAAATAGGCGACGATGCGTTCGATGGCTTCTTCCATACCGTAGAAATCACGGAAGGCCGGGTAGATGCGGATGACTTTGTTGGAGAAGATGCGGCTGAGGCGCGGATCTTTCTTGGTATCGATGAGCTCGGGCTCACCGATTGCCATCAACAAGCGCTCTGCGGCGCTGGCATAGACTGAGGGATCGTTCTTGCAGAGCTCCAGATACTCCTGAAGCGAATACTCTTCTTCCTTGGCTTCTTCGAAGCGGGACCGATATTGATCGAAAATGCTCATGACGATGCCCTCGTAAGACTTTTGAAGTGCTTGCGTGGCGGACAACCGTCCAGATCTGGCCCTATCTCTTCCTCATTGCTTGTTGTTGCTTCTTCAGGTTTCTCGGCTCAGAACATCCGGTGAGTTCCACCTTGTTCTGTCGTGGCAGCCGAAGTGTAGTGACGGAGTCACGATTGCTGCGGCGATGCCGATACATAACAGATTTAATGCGACACTACACCCACTCCTTGCTTCAGGTACGCGCGATACGCCCCCATGATGCGATTTGGCGCAATCGCTAAGTCGGTTGATCAAAGTGATCGATAAAGAGCATTTACTGCTGAAGTTTTAGTGATGGCGGAGTGTGGCTCGCCGGCATTATAAAGCGATCTCGCATTAGGTTGGGTACGTATTTTTCAGTGTTTTTTGCTGATTCATATCACCCAGCGTCCGAGCGGACAGGTTTACTTTGAAGGAAGTTGTTGATTAAACTTCGAGTTGCGTTGCGGTCTTTGTGAAGGAGTGGAACAGATGGTGGCGTCACCCAGCGACAAGACGCTGATCAAGCTTTCTAAGCGCGGTTATTTCCTGCTCAACAATAAGCGCTATCGGGAAGCGGAAAAAACTTTTCATGAGGCGTTGGCTCTCGATGAGGCCAATGCTTTCGTGTTGGTGGGGCTGGGTGATGTCTGTCGCAAGCTCAAGAACTTTCGCCAGGCGGTAGATTATTACGCGCGTATTCTCGAAGTCGATCCGCGCAACGTTTTTGCGCTGCGCGGCATGGGCAATGCCTATCGCGGCTTGCAGATGCCGGAGAAGTCGGTTCCGTATTGGCAGCGCTATCTCGAATGCAATCCCGATGATTGCCATGTCATGGTGCGTCTCGGTGACTCGATGCGAAAGCTCGGTGATTTCGACGGCGCACGTCAGGTTTACGAACAGGCACTGCGTCTCGGTGGCAATGACAAATTCGCCACGCTTGGTCTGAGCAATCTCTATTACAAGATCGGTGACGATGAGCGTGCGTTCATCGCGCTGCGTCATTACCTTACTTTTGATGCCGACAGCGTGGTGGCGCTCACCATGCTTGGCAGCATTCTGCATCGGCGCAAGGAATTCGCGGAAGCATCGGCCTGTTTCGAACGCGTGCTGCGCGTTGATCCCGAGAACGTCTTCGCGCTGAGCGGGCTTGCCAATTGCCGGCGTGGCGAAAACCGGCTGCCGGAGGCGGTGGCGTTGTGGGAGCGTGTCCTTGGCGCCGAGCCGCGCAATCAGAACATTCTCTCGCGTCTTGGCGATGCCGCCTTCAAGCTCGGTAGCTATGAGCGCGCCGAGGAGTATTACCGCCGTTCGCTCGATATCAGCTTTGATTTCTATTCGATGCTCGGCCTCGCCGCGCTCATGCACCGACGCGGCCAGTCGCAGCAGGCAGAAGATTATGCGCTACGCCTGTTGGCACACGAGGGCGCTGACAAGATCCGCGTGCTGCGTTTGCTCCGGCGCATCTATGAAGGCACCGAACAGTGGGAAAAGATGGACCTCATCGAGCAGCAGCTCGCGTTGTTGGATAGTTCATCGGTTTGAAATTTTCTTTTCTGGCGCTGAGCGGATTTTTCCTTCTGCTCTGAATTTTTCCTCTTTCCGAATTCTCTCTCCCCAACTCGCTTCGTCTCCCTCGCTATGCTCTCCCACGAGTGAGACCTCTGCGAAACGGTGACCAGCGGTGCCCGTGACTCTTTTTCAGGACCGTTGACGCGTAGCGGCTCTGTCTATCATCTATCTGGGTTTTGAAAAAGTCTCCCGGACCTACCTGATCACGGAACCCTGAGGTGAATCTTCCGACGTTGGGCTGACTCCCCTTACCGACGCCCGCCAGCGATGGCATTGTTCTTGCTCCGCTTTCCTTAGCGTATATCGATGTCGCGGGTTGCTCTTGATCAAAGCCTCGCTTCGTCAGCAATGGGAAGATGGCACTACGATGGGAGACATGCCTCAACAAAAGGATTTACGCGCCTGGTGGAATTCATCGCATCTGGCGGGCGCGAATGCGTCGTGGCTGGAGGCGATGTATGAGGACTGGCTGAAGGATCCTGCGGCGGTCGATGCCGGTTGGCGCGCTTATTTCGAGCGTTTGCCGCGTGCTGAGAGCGCTCTGCCTGAGCGCTCTCAGGTTGATATTCGTCAGGGTTTCGTCGATCACGCGCACCAACGCCAGCAGGAAAATTGGCGCGCTCCGGAAAGTCATCCGTTGGCTATGCAGCCGGCTGCGCCACTCGCGCCTGCTGAATCCCCGCAAGCCATCCGCCAGTCGCACGTGCGTCAGTTGGTCGATGCTTACCGGGCGCTCGGCCATCTGGTTGCCAATATCGATCCACTGGGTCTGCGCGATATTCCGCGCTTACCTGAGCTTGATCCAGCGCATTACGGATTGGTCGGGGGGTTGATCGGGCGGGATCTCGGCGCGGTGTTTGAGGATCTGCCTGCGGGGCTGCGCGGGCGATCGCTCGCCGATGTCGTCGCCGGACTGCAAGCGATTTACTGCGGCACTTTCGCCATCGAGTATGTGCACGTTGCCAACAGTGTGGAGCTGTGCTGGTTGCGCGAAGCCTTAGAAGA